>JAGNIJ010000025.1 GCA_018001225.1 Kiritimatiellia bacterium
GCGGCCGCGGCCCCGGCGGGCGGCGGGGGGACGCGGGAAGAGGGAGCGGGCGGAACGACCGTGTTCGAGGGGACGATCGACGAGCGCGAGGCTCGCTGGCTGGCGCAACTGGCGTGGTCCTTCAGCCCGGACTGGAGCGGGCTGGACCGGATCGCCGCGCGGGCGCGGCGGGAGGGGTTCCGGCCGGTGCTGGTCTGGCTGCCCGTCACGCCCGAGTACCGCCGGTTCCATGACGAGCGGTATCCCGAACAGACGCACGCCGACCTGCAGCGCCGGGCGGCGGAACGCGGCCGGGCCCTGGGATTCGAGGTGGTGGACCTTACGGAGAGCCTGGCCGCGCCGGGCCTGTTCCGGGATCCCTACCACCTCAACGATGCGGGCCGGGCGGAGGCCACGCCGGCGCTGGCCGGGCGGTTGCGCGCCCTGCTCCCGGCCACGACGGGGGAGGCCGCCGCCGGTCAGCCGCGCGCGGCTTCCATCTCGCGGTAGATCCGGAGCATCTGCTCCACGTAGGACTCCTGCGAGAACAGTCGGCGGGCCCGCTCGCGGGCGAGCCGGCCCATCTCCGCGCGGCGGGCGGGATCGCGGGCCAGGGCTTCCAGCGCGTCCACGGCCGCCTCCGGGTGATGCAGATCGAAGATGAAGCCGGTCCGGCCGGACTCGATCATTTCCGGGATGCCGCCGGCATCGGACGCGATCACCGGCCTCCCGTAGGCCATGGCCTCCATCACCGCGCGCGGCAGGGCCTCGGTGTGCGAGGGAAACAGCAGCACGTCCGACGCCGCGTAGAGCGGCGCCATGTCGGTGACGTAGCCGGGCAGGAGGAGCCGGTCTTCGAGCCCGTCTTCCCGGATGCGGCGCCGGTAGTCCTCGACGTAGGGCGCGGGGCCCTCCCCCGCGTAGGTGGCGACCAGGTCCACGCCGCGCCGCGAAGCGGCGCGGCAAATAGCCAGGAACTCCTCGGCGCCCTTCTCGATCGTCACCCGGCCGGCATGGAGGACGCGCAGCGGGCCGCCCGCCGGCCGGGGCGGCGGCTCGGACGGCATGCGGATGAAATTATAGACCACGTCGGAGCGTTTCTCCGGCAGGCCGTATTTCTTCTGCACGGCGTGCGACACGTAGACCACCCGGTCGGCCCACCGGCGCGCGTTCCGGCGGCGCATTTCCACCCACAGCTGGCTGACCCACAGCCGCGGACTCGGCGCCCGCTTTTCCACCGAGCGATGGCGCTCCTCGCGCACGTGCCAGAGGATCGGGCAGCGCGCCGCCCGCGCCGCCAGCGCCGCATGGCCGCAGAACGTGGAATGGAGGTGGACGATCGGCCGGCCCAGTTCCTCCATCGCGCGGGAGGCGCCGCGGAAGAACCGCCAGCGCGAGGCCGCGGCGCGCGCGAGTTTGCCCGGCCCGCCCTTCTGCAGCGGGGCCTTCTTTAGTCCGAAGTGCTCCAGGGGAAACACGTAGCGGGGAATACCCTGCGCCTCGAGCACCTCCTCCAGCGGCCCGTGCTGGGGCAGCAGGACGGCAAACTCGACGCCGTGCTCGCGCAGCGCCAGGGCATGGTTGAGCATGCTCCGGGCCGCGCCGTAGAGCAGGGCATTGTGCATGGCCAGGAGAACACGCATCGGAAAGCGCCGGGTTCAGACCCGGCCCGAGTAGGAGATGAACCCGCGCCGGGCGCGCCGATCTTCCAAGGTCGGCGTCAGGGACGGCTCCGGGGCGGGCGGCGGAGGGGGCTCGGGCCAGAACATACCCGCGAGGCTCCACAAGGGCAGCATCAACACCCCGATGTAGAAGGCCTCCACCAGCATCCCCGCCATGATAATGACCACCAGGCCGGCGATGATCGCCAACTGCTGGCCGGCGTCGAAGTCGCCCGGGGGGCGCCGGATGCTGTCCCGCCACAACGAACGTATGACGAAGGCCCAGAAGGCAAAGTAGATGAGCCCGCTAAGGGGGCCGAACTCGCCCCAGAGCGTGAACAGGGAGCTCTGCGGCTTGCCCACGGCGGACGAGTCCGCACGGAAGCCGCCCGTGCGGTGGGCCTGGATCACGTACGGCAGGACATACTTGTTGGCCAGGGGCCGGAAGCTCAACAGGCCGACCGCGCTGCAGAAATTGCCCGGCCCGGCGCCGAGGACGGCCAGCGGCACCTCCTCCGGGAGCCGGAAGAGCAGGGTCCGCACCATCTCCCCCTTCCCGGAGTACTTGACGGAACGCCAGACCGAGGAGGCCTTGATTTCGCTGACGCCGATCATCGCCATGTACGACCAGCTGGCCAGGCCGAACAGCAGCATCGTCGCGCCGAGCCCGATGCGCAGGCGGGCGGGATACTTCGGGTAGAAGAAGAACGGGATCGCCGCGAAGGGCACGAAGAAAAGCGCGTGCTTGGTGTCGGTGAGGAAAATCAGGTTGTACGCGATCAGCAGGGCCGCCCCCGCCGCCAGGCTCATCCGGCGCAGCGGCAGCGGCCTCCGCTTCGACCCGAACCATCCGACGATCATGAAAAGGATCATCACCGAAAGGTAGCCGACGTAGTGCGCGTTGCCGACGGTGCCGGTGGAGTTGTCCGGGTGGAAGCGAAGCCCCAAGCCCTTCTGCCAGTAGATGTTGATGAAGAACTGCGCCAGGGCAAACAGGACCAGCATGGCGAACCACCGCCGCTTCTCGCGATCGCTCCAGGGCCCGATGGCGCGCGTGTAGTACCAGAAGATGTAGAACTTGCCGTAGGTCAGCGTCGCCCGGATCGCGTTCATCGTCGGCACATGGTTGATCCGCCAGCTCAACACGGCCAGGGACACGTACAGGAGGGGGAAGAGCGTGGCCCGCTTCGGCAACTGGCGGTGGACGGCCTTCATGACGATGATGGCCAGCGGCACCGCCAGGATGATCTCGTCCAGCATGCCCACCATCGGGACGGGCAGCGGGTAGAAGCCCAGCAGGATGCCGTTGGCCATCAGCCCGTAGTACAGGAACATGACCACGAGGAACTGCTTGGGGTGCTCCAGGAAATAGACCCCCGTCAGGAACAGGAGGACAAGGACGGCCCAGAACAGCGCGGGCGGAAAACCCAGGATGCCGGACACCCAGATCGAGGCCAGCAGGCCGATCACGAAGCCGACGACGGCCATGAACGCCAGCGGTATTCGAAGCGTGGTATCGCGAGCCATGATGTAATTCCGCCGGGATATTATGCGACCGCGCCGGCGGCCACAAGCCTGCCGGTGCCGCCGCCGTCCGGGCGCCCGGGCGCCCGGAACGGGTCGGAGGCCAGCCAGCTTTTCAACACGCACAGGAGCCACAGGCGCTCGCCGTGGTCGCCCTGCCCGCTGTCATGGGCCGCCAGCATGGCGCGTACGGCCTCCGGGCGAACCAGTTCGTCGAACGCCGCCAGCGGCGCCTGGAGCACGGGTCTCGCAAAGGAGCGGTCCTCCCGGATCCACCGCGAGAGGGGCACGCTGAACCCGCCCTTCGGGCGCCGGAGAATCTCCGGGGGCAGCAGCTTCTCCGCGGCCTTCCGGAGCACCCGCTTCCCCACACCCTCGCTCCAGTGCACCGAGGGGTGAAGAGTCCAGGCCTGCTCGGCGACCGCGCGGTCCAGGTACGGGACGCGGCCCTCCAGGCTGAACGCGCTGGTCGCCCGGTCCACCTTGGTCAGCATCTCGTCCGGCAGCAGGGTCATCATCTCGAAACGCAGCTTGCGATCCAGTTCCGTGGGCAGGCCGGCGTCGTACGCGGCCGCGAGGCCCGCGCCCCACGCCGCATCCGCCGCGCCGAGCAGCGCCGGCTGCAGCAGTGCGCGTTTCTCGAAATCCCGGAAGCGGCTGCAACTGGTCAGGAACCGGTCGAACTCCGCGCGGCGGGCCAGGTCGGCGCGCCGCCAGGCCCGCTGCCGCCGACCGCGGTTCCGCCAGATCGCGTCCTCCCCGCCGCCGCGCAGCACCCGCTCCGCCCGCCCCAGCCACCGGCGGTACCCGTCCTCGATATAGCGCGTGTTGTACCCCGCGAAGAGCTCATCCGCGCCGTCGCCGGACAGCACGACCTTCACGTGCTGCCGGGTGAGCCGGGAAAGGTGGTACAGCGGCATGAAGGAGGCGATCGCGAAGGGCTCGTCGGTGGCCTTCACCATGGCGGGCACCCATTCGGCCATGTCCGTGCGCGCCCGGACCGTGTGATGCTCCGTCCCGAGCCGCTCGACCATCAGTTTCTGGTACGGGGATTCGTCCACCTCCGGCGAATCCTCGAACGTGACGGAGAACGTCTGCAGCCGGCCGCCGGTGTGCCGCGCCGCCAGGGTGGCGATCACGCTGGAGTCCACGCCGCCGCTCAAGAAACACCCGACGGGCACGTCGGCCACCAGGTGCGTGCGCACCGCGGCCTCGAGGCGCTGCAGGACCTCCTCCGCCGCCTCTTCCACCGGCCGCACGACCGGCCGTTCGCGCGGCAGCTCGTAGTAGCGGCGCACGGCGACCTGCCCGTGGCGCGCCGTCAGCGCATGCCCCGGCGGCAGCTTGCGGATCTCCCGGTAGATCGTTTCCGGCGCGGGCACCTTGGCCAGCGACAGGTAGTTCCACAGGGCCCCGGCGTCCAGCCGGCGGGGCACGTCCGGGCAGGCCAGCACGGCCTTGAGTTCCGATCCGAAGACCAGGCCGTGCGGGAGCACGGCATAGTGCAGCGGCTTGATGCCGAACCGGTCCCGGGCGAGCAGCATCTGCCGGCGCGGCCCGTCCCAGAGCGCGAAGGCGAACATCCCGTCCAGCCGGTCCAGCACCGCCTCGCCCCACTCCTCGTAGCCGTGCAGGATCGTCTCCACGTCCGTGCCGGACTTGAACACGTGCCCGCGCCGGCGCAGGTCCTCGCGCAGGGCCGTGAAGTTGTAGATCTCCCCGTTGCACACGAGCCACAGGGTGCCGTCCTCGTTGGACATCGGCTGGTGCCCCGCCGGAGAGAGGTCGATGATGCTCAACCGGCGGAAGCCGAGGCCCGCCGGCCCGTCGAGGTGCAGGCCGGAGTCGTCCGGCCCGCGGTGGGCCAGCGTGCCGGTCATCCGCGACAGCACGTCCCGGCCCGGGACCCGGGCGGGATCAAAGTAGAGAAGGCCGGCGATGCCGCACATGCGATAACCTGTCGAAAGGGATGGGAGGGGTCCGCCTGCGTTCACGCCGGGCGCGCCGCGGCGGCCTGCCGCTCGGCGCGGCCGGCCGCCAGCCACCGGCAGGCCACGAGCGCCAGCACGACGGCCAAAAGCACGCGCACGGCGATGGGGCCCGGGCTCCACGAGAACGGCAGGTAGCGATCGGTCAGCAGATTCATGCCGAACGACGCGAGGATCAGCCCCGCCGGCCGGGCGTAGTGGAACGCGAGGGGGTAAAGCCGGTGGGCCAGGAAGGTCTTGGTGACGGTCAGGATCAGGCGGCCGATCACCATGGCGTACGCGGCGCCCATCAGGCCGAAGGGCCGGACGAGCAGCGCCATGGCCGCCACGGTGCCCGCCACGCCCGCCGCGTAACTGATCACGGCCATCGGGGTCTTCTTGGAAATGTCGATGCCGATGCCCGTGATCCAGGACAGGGAGTCGATGATCAGCGCAAGGACCATCGGCAACACCAGGAACTGCGATTCCAGATACTTCGCGGAGACCAGCACCAGCAACAGGGGGCGGGCCAGGGCCACCAGCAGGTAGCCGGCCAGGCACAGGCCCGCCGTGTAGCAGAGCAGCACGGCGTCATAGGTCTGCGACGCCTTGGCGTCCTTGTAGATCGCGAACGCGAACGGGCCCCAGGCCGTCTGGAATCCCTGGATGGGAAGCTGGATGAGCATGGCCAGTTTCGCCCCCGCCGCGTACAGGCCCATGGCCTCCAGGCTCAACCGGTTGACGATGAAATAGCGGTCGATCATCGGCATGAGGCAGCCCGACACGCCCAGCAGCATGTAGGGCCAGCCGAACTGAAACATGGGAAAGAGGTGGCGATAGTGGGCCGGCCGGACGAACCAAGAGCGGCAGAAGAAAAGGCCGACCGCCGCGAAAATGACCCGGCTGGCGAGCTGGGCGTAAAACACGCCCAGGATCCCCCGCCGCAGGATCACCACGAACACGAGCGTCAGTGCCACGGTCAGCGCCACCGAGCCGATCGACACGAAGAGAAAACGCCAGCGGTTGAACGTCCACTTCAGGATGTTCTGCCCGTAGTTGAGCAGCACCTGGAACGGGAGGGACAGCGCGACGACGCGAAACGCCGGGGCCTGATCCCCGGAGGAAAACAGCGCCTGCATCAGCGGGCCGGCGAACAGGTACAGGCCCGCCGTGCAGGCCGCGATCAGGGCCAGTTCGAACAATAGGGACTGCGAGATGACCTCCCGCCGCTCGCGCTCATCCTCCTGCTCGTAGAAGAAGCGGGCGACGGCGCTGTCCTGCCCCATCGTCATCAGGGGGACGAACACCGTGCCCAGGACGGCGAGGGCGTCCACGACGCCGAATTCCGTGCGGGAAAAAAGCCGCGCGAGGATGGGGACCGTGAAGATCGAGAGAAGCCGGGCCACGGCCGTCGCGCCGCCGTACAGGACCGAGTCCTTCAACAGGAACTGCAGGCGCCCGCGAAGGGACGACTGCAAGACGAGGCCGGCACCGCGCCGCGTCATGGCGCGGCCTCCCCGGCGCCGGGCTCCAGGAGTTTCAGCCAGTAGGCTTCGGTCTCGGCCAGGAAATGCTCCACGCTGTGTTCCTCGGTGGCCAGGCGGCGGCTTTCCGCCTGCATGCGGTCATGCTGTTCCGGCAGGGACAGGTAGCGGGCGATGGCCCGGGCCACGCCCTCGGCCGAGTCGGGCCGGGCCAGGAACCCGTTCACGCCGTCTTCCACGAAGCGGGCGGTCTGCCCGACGTCGCGAGCGACGACCGCGTTGCCGCAGGCCATCGCCTCCAGCATGGCCAGCGATGTGAAGTTCTCGTAATCCTGGGTCGAGACGAACAGCCGGCTTTTCGCGAAGACCGCGGGCATGTTCCCGGACGAGGCCAGCGCCACGCGATCCCGGAGGCCGGTTTCCTCCAGGCGCACGCGCACCGCGGGCTCCAGGTCCCCCCGGCCGTACATCGCAAACGTCCAGCCTCGCGCCAGGTCGCCGTGCTGCTCCAGGAGAAGGCGCACCGCCTCGATGAACAGGAGGGGCTGCTTCACCCCGGTCAGGCGCCCCGCGAAGATCACGAGCCGATCCTTCCGCTCCGCCGCCGCGCAGCGAGACAGGTCCACGAAGCAATAGCGCGACGCATGGATCCGCGTGCGCCCCGGAAACAGCTTCAACCGCTCCGCCACGCTCTTGAACAGCTCGTACCAGGACAGCACCCCGTCCGGCCGGAGCCCTCGCAGCAGCGGCATGTAGCACGCGATATCCTCCTCCGCGCCGCGCGGGTCCATCAGGCTGTGCGCCAGGCGGCAGTCCACGATCGACAGGCTGATGCGGGGCCGGAGCGCGGCCGGCAGGCGGGCCAGGGCGCGGAGAAACGGCGGGTGAAACCGGCGGAGCAGGGCGATATGAATCAGGTCGAAGCGCAACGCGGCCCGGAAGCACTGGACGATCAGCAGCAGGTGCTCGATCCGGCGCGCGCACTTGAACGCGAATTCGAGGAGCCACGCGCCCGGCCGGCGCCATAGCGAGCGCAGGCTCCGGGCCGGACGGCCGCGGACGCCGCCCAGGGAGCGCAGCACCAGGAGCCGCGCCGCGGAGCGCGGGCGGCCGACGGCCTGCAGGTGTCCCAGGGTGAACCGGTCGGTCACCAGCCAGACGTCCAGCGGGCCCGATCTCTGCTGGAACGCGTCGTACGTGTCGGAGAACTGCCGCTCGGCCCCGCCCCCGCCGGTCATGTCCCCGGCCATCAGAAAGAGGCCTACGCGCGGCTTCTGGTCCCGCGCCCGCATGTCAGTCCGCGGCCTTTCGGGCCGCCACCGTGCGGGCCAGGCCTTCCGCCAGGGGAACGAACGGCCGCGAACCGAGCCGGCCGCGGAGCCGCGCCCCGTCCCCCAGGAGACGGGCCGGCGCGCCCTCGGCGGCCCGCACGTTCGGGGCCCGGCCCATCAGCCGGCCCAGGTGGGACACGATCTCGGCCAGGGTCGCCTCGTCCTCCCCGCACAGGTTGAAGCATTCGTCTCCCGCGCCGTCCTCCAGGGCCACCAGGCCCCGGATCCGGTCCACGGCATCGTCCACGTACAACGGCGTCAGGCGCAGGCCCTCGCCCCCGGCCAGAACGATCTCCCGGCCCTCGTCGAGGCGGGCCATCATGTCCGGCACCAGCATGCGCCGCTGGCCGGGGCCGTACACCGAGAACAGCCGCATCCGGATGACATGGAAAAAGGAAGCGTAGCGGGACGCCAGCAGTTCGGCGCTGTACTTCGTGGCGGCATAGAAGGAATCCGGGCAGCAGGGATACTGCTCGTCGACCCGCCCCGCGGCGGGGGCGTACACGTTGCCCGTGGAGGCCAGCAGGAAACGCCGCGCGCCATGAAGGCGCGCCCATTCCAGCAGTTCGGCGGCCGCCGCGACGTTGACGGCGAAGAGATCCCGCGCCCCGTCGGGAAAGTCCCGGTATCGGAAGGATTGCGCCAGGTGGACGACCGTATCGGCCCGTTCGCGCGGGAGCCGCTCCGTCCAGCCGGGCCGGGCCAGGTCGAACCCGGCCTCCAGCGTAACCGCGACCACCGGCCGCTCCCCCCGCGCGCGCAGGTCGGCCACCAGGCGGGTCCCGATGAACCCGTCGGCGCCGGTGACCACGATGGCTTCCGGCCCGCTCATTTCGGAAGAAAACAATCCAGCCAAGCCTCGAAACACAGCAACGACCAGATGAGCAGCCGGCGGTTCTGCCGGCCCTCCAGGTGCTCCGTCACCAGCGCCTGCACCTTGTCGCGGGCCAGGTAGTCGTAAACCCGCGTGCCCGGCGAGAACAGGCGGCGCCGCACGTAGTCCATGCTCTCCCCCTTGAACCAGCTGGCATCCGGCGCCGAGAAGCCCTGCTTGACGCCCTCGGCGGTCGAATCCGGCACGTAGCGCTTCATCACGTCGCGCAGCAGGAGCTTGCCGTCGCGCGTCTTGTCGAAGTAGCGCGCCGTCTTGTACCCGGGTTCGTTTTCGTTCAGCCGCACGACTTCGCGCAGGTTGCCCAGCTTCAGGTTCACGGGCAGGCGCATCGCGAAATCCACCAGGTCGTTGTCCAGGAAGGGAAGCCGCGTCTCCAGCCCGTGCGCCATGCTCAACTTGTCCTCCACGAGCAGCAGGCCGTGCAGGAACGTCTTGATCTCGAAGTACATGGAACAATTGACGTAGTCCTCGGGCCGGGCCAGCGCGGACGGGCGCCGGCTGAAGACATCGCGGAAGATGTCCCGTGTCCACACGTGCTGCACGTCGGGCCAGACCGGATCGAATACCTCGCGGATGTCCTTGTTGGGGATCAGCCGCTGCCAGTACCGGTAGTACTTGTCGATGTAGTGCTCGAAGTCGTCGTTGACGGCGGCCCGGTAATAGCGCCACGGGTAGCCGCCGAAGAGCTCGTCCCCGCCCCCCCCGGAAAGGACCACCTTGACGAACCGGCCCGCCAGCTTGGCGGCATAGTAGTTGGGATAGCTCTGGCCCACGCGGGGGTCTTCCAGGTGCCACATCAGCTTCGGGAAGATGCGCTCCATGTCGCCCGCCTTCAGGACCATCTCGTAGTGCTCGGTGCGCAACAGGTAGGACAGGTGTTCCGCCTTCGCCCGCTCGTCGAAGGACAGCTCGATGCCGGAGGCCGACCGGAGATCGAACCCGCACGTGAACGTCTTCAGGTACGGGAGCTGCTCCGCGGCGATGGCCGTGACCGAACCCGAATCCATGCCCCCGCTAAGATAGGAGCCCACGTCCACGTCGCTGACGAGTTGGCGACGCACGGCCTGCCGGAACAGGCGGTCCAACTCCTCCTCGTACGCCCGCTTGTCGGCCGGGCGTTCCGGCTCCTCGAAGGAGAAATCCCAGTAGCGCCGCGGCCGGCCGGCGCCCCCCGCCGTCACCCGCAGGCTCATGCCCGGCGGCAACAGGCGGACCCCGGCGAACCACGTCCGGTCCGTGAACAGGTTCTGAAAAGTGAAATACTCCAGCAGCGCTTCGCGATCGAGCTCCGTCCGGCAGGCGGGATGGGCCAGAAGCGGCTTCACCTCCGAGCCGAACAGGAACACGCCGGGCCGGAGGCTGTAGTAGAGCGGCTTGATGCCGAAGCGGTCGCGCGCCAGGAACAGCTCCCGCCGCACCCGGTCCCAGATCGCCAGCGCAAACATGCCGTTGAACTTCAGCAGGGCGTCCTCGCCCCACTCCGCGTACGCCTGCAAGGCCACTTCCGCATCGGTGCGCGATTGGAAAGTCCGCCCCGCGGCCTGCAGTTCCCGGCGCAAGGCCTCAAAGTTATAGATCTCGCCGTTGTATGTCAGGGTGTAGCGGCCGTCCGCCGTGGTCATCGGCTCCCGGCCCGCGTCCGTCAGGTCGATGATCGCGAGGCGGCGGTGCCCCAGGCCCGCCGGCCCGTCGGTATAGACCCCCTCCCCGTCCGGACCGCGGTGCGCCATGCGCGCCACCATCCGGGCCAAAACCTCCGGCGAGGCCGGCGCGCCGTCCAGATTGCAGAATCCCGTTATACCGCACATGCTCTTGCCGCCCCCGCCTACCGGCCGGCCGCGCCGCGCCGCGCCTCGACCTCGGCCATGTGGGCCTGGCGCCACTCGATGAGCGACTGGAGGCCCTCCTCCAGGTCGATCTTCCACTCGAAGCCCAGCTTCTCGCGCGCGGCTTTCTCACAGCCGACCCGGTTGGTCACGAAGTACTCCGTCGCCGGCTTGAAGTTGATCCCCAGCGACTCCTTGCCCGTCAGCTTCAGCAACACCTCGATCAGTTCCTTCACCGAGGTCTTCACGCCCCGCCCAACGTTGAAGAACCCGATCGGGCACTCGGACGCCATCGCGCACAGGTTCGCCCGCGCCACGTCCGCGACGTGGATGAAATCGTAGGCCTGCGACCCGTCGCCGAACACCAGCGGCGGCTCGTTGCGGTCGATGCAGTCCAGCGCCTTCATCATCACCGCGATGTACGCGCCCTTGTAGTCCTGGCGCGGCCCGTAGACGTTCATGTAGCGCAGCCCCACGCCCTTGACCCCGTAGCGCTTGTGGTGGGCCTTCAGCATCGCCTCGCCGGCGATCTTCGTCGCGCCGTAGAAGGTCCAGCAGTTGAACGGGTGGCTCTCCGTCATCGGCTCCTCGAGGGCGTCCCCGTACACGCTCGCGCTGGAGGAGTAGACCAGCCGCTGGATAGTATGCCGGCGACAGGCCTCGATCACGTTGAACGTCCCGCGGATGTTCACGTCGAAGGCCGACTGCGGATACTCGTGGCAGTGCAGCAGCCACAGGGCCGCCAGGTGGAACACGCCGTCCACGCCCTTCATCGCCGTGTCCAGGATGTCCGGCTGACAGATGTCCCCGCCGAGCGGAAACACGCTGCAGCGCGGGTCCTTCAGCGCCCCGGCCAGGTTCTCCATCCGGCCGCGCACGAAGTTGTCGTACACGACTACTTCCTTCACGTCGGTCTGCAGGAGCTGGTCCACGATGTGGCTGCCGATCAGCCCCGCCCCGCCGATCACCATGATCTTCTTGCCCTTGATGTCCATGCTGTCCTCCGATCTTCTTTCCGGCGCGGCCTAGGCCGACAGGAATTCCTTGATGCTGTCCACCACGTACGCCGCCTGGGCGTCCGCCAGTTCGGGATAGATGGGCAGCGCCACGGTCTCGAGCGCGGCCTTTTCGCTTTCGGGGAAATCGCCCTTCTTGTGTCCGAGATACGCGAAGCACTCCTGAAGATGCATCGGAACAGGGTAGTAGACCTCCGTGCCGATCCCCTTGTCCTTCAAGAAGTTCTGCAAATCGTCGCGGCGAGGCACGCGGAGGACGTACTGGTTGAAGATGTGACGGTTGGCGACGACCTTCGGCAGCTTGACCTTGGCCGCTAGGCCCGCGGCGGCGAACAGTTTGTCGTACCGCTTCGCGTTGGCCTGCCGGCCCGCCGTCCACGCGTCGAGGTGGCGCAGCTTGACCAGTACGACCGCCGCCTGCAGGGCGTCCAGCCGGAAGTTGCCGCCGATGATCTTGTGGAAGTACTTCGGCTTCGAGCCGTGCGCCCGAAGGATCCCGAGCTTGTCCGCCCGCGCCGCGTCGTTCGTCGTCACGATGCCGCCGTCGCCGAAGCAGCCCAGGTTCTTCGAGGGAAAGAACGAGAAGCAGCCGTAGTGCCCGATCGAGCCCGCGCGCCGGCCCTTGTTCTCCGAGCCGATCGCCTGCGCAGCGTCCTCGATGACGACCAGGTGGCGGCGGGCGGCGATCTCCATGATCGGGTCCATGTCCGCCATCTGCCCGTACAGATGCACCGGCATGATCGCGCGCGTCTTCGCGGTGATCTTCGCCTCGATCTGCGCCGGGTCGATGTTATACGTCTCGGGATCGATGTCCACGAACACCGGCCGCGCACCCGTCCGGGCGATCGAGCCCGCGGTGGCGAAGAAGGTGTAGGGCGTTGTGATCACCTCGTCGCCCGACCCGATGCCCTCGGCCATCAGGGCGATGAGCAGCGCGTCCGTGCCCGAGGTCACGCCGACCGCGCGGGCGCAGGCGCAGTAGGCCGCGATGGCCTTCTCGCATTCCTGGACCTTCGGCCCGAGGATGAAATACTGCGACTCGACGACTTCGCGCAGGACAGGCTCGATCTCGGCCTTGATCCCGGCGTACTGCGCTTTGAGGTCCAACAGGGGAACGTTCATCGTCATTTTCCTTTCTTGAACTCGTCGTACGTTTTTTCGCCCTTGGCCAACTCCGCCGGCAACGGGGCTTCTTCATCCAGGTCGAGGCACTTCAGCACGCCGGGCTCGACTTCCTTGTAGCGATAGCCGCTCTCGGGGCAGCGCATCACGCCGTCCTGATCCGGCGCGCCGAGCCGGTGGCCGTGGCGGCTCATCCAGCTCTTCTGCCGCGCGGGATTGCCCATGACGAGCGCGTAGTCCGGCACGTCCTTCGTCACCACCGAACCCGCGGCGACGAAGGCGTAGCGGCCGACGGTCACGCCGCAGACGATCGTCGCGTTGGCGCCGACGCTGCAGCCGCGCCGGAAGTGCGTCTTCTCGTAGAGGGCGTGGCGGTTGACCTGCGAGCGGGGGTTGGTGACGTTCGTCAGCACGCAGGACGGGCCGAGAAACACGTCGTCCTCGATCACCGTGCCGGTGTAGACCGACACGTTGTTCTGGATCTTGACGTTGTTCCCCATGACCACGCCGTCCGCGATGTGGACGTTCTGGCCCAGGATGCAGCGCTGGCCGATCTTGACCCTCGGCAGGACGTGGCTGAAGTGCCAGATCTTCGTGCCCGCCCCGATCTCGCAGGGCGGGTCCACGCAGGCGGTCTCGTGAACGAAGTACTCGCGCGCGGGGCCGGCCGCGGCGGCCTGGGCCACCGTCCCGCCGCCGGAGGCCAGCGACCGCTGGCAGGCGTCCAGCACGGTCAGCACGCGTAACCCCTCCGCCCCGTCCGTCACCGGCGCGGCGCGGGAGTCGAGGCAGGCGATGAACTGGCGGCACTCCTCCTTCAGCGGCTCGGAGGCGTCGAGGGGAACCACCTCGGCCTCGGCCTTGACCGCCGTCGGCACGCGGTCCTTCCACTCGACCTTGTGCGGGTACAGGACCAGCTTGTTCTTGGCCGTGTCGTCGAAGACGGCCATCTTCTGCGAGCCGACGACGACCAGCCGCTGCTCCTTGAAGGGGTGCAGCCAGTTGACGAAGATGTGCGCGCGCACGCCGCTCGGGAACGCGAACTCGCTGGTCGTGACGTCCATCACCAGCGGGTTCAGATAGCCCCCGCCCTGGCAGGCGACGGACATCGGCATCTCGCCGAGCAGCGCGAGCATCACCGAGATGTCGTGGGGCGCAAAGCTCCACAGGATGTTCTCCTCCGTGCGGATCTTCCCGATGTTCAACCGGTTCGAGTAGAGGTACTGGATCTGGCCGAGGTCGCCCGACGAGATCAGCCGGCCCAGCGCGATCACGGCGGGGTGATAGCGCAGGATGTGGCCGACCATCAGCACGCGGCCGAGCCGGCCCGCGAGGTCCACCAGCGCGCGGCCCTCTTCCACCTTGATGGCGAGCGGCTTCTCCACGAAGACATCCTTGCCGGCCTCCAGCGCGGTCCGGGCCATGCCGTAGTGCGTCACCGCCGGCGTGGCCAGGGCCACGGCCCGGATTCCGGGATCGGCGAGAACATGGCCGAAATCCTGCGTGAACCGCACGTCCGGGAACTTGGCCTTCCACTCCTTCTCCACCGCCGGGCTGGTGTCGCAGATCGTATGCAACGCCCCCAGTTCGTGGAAGTTGCGGGCCAGGTTCTTACCCCAGTACCCCATGCCGACTACCGCGATGTGCTTGTTCATGTCATCTCCCCGGACCGACGGTTCTTGTCTGTCCATTCCTGTAGCGACGTTTCTGCTAAACGCCGGGCGGCTCGCAGAGCCGCCGCTACAATTTTCGCCCGCTGTAGTTACTTCAGAAGCATCTTCAATATCGAGCTGTCCCACAGCCTTTGCGCCCGGCCGCGGAAGGCGCGGATCTTCGCGACCCGTTCGCGCAGGAAGGTCCAGTCGGTCGCATCCTCCGCCGAGCCGGCCGCGGCCTCCCGCATTTCCTCCTCGGCCTCGGCGAGCACATGGTCGCCGCTTTCCATCTTCCTCCCGATCACGTCCAGCAGGGCCCGGCGGATGATGTGGCCGAAATGCGGCAGCGCCTCGTAGAAATCCTTGCGCTCGCCCTTGATCCAGACCTTGCGCAGCGCGCCCCACTGCTCGAGCTGGCGGACGGTCATGCTCGCGCTGCCCTTGCTGATGCCGAGGGACTGCGTGAGGTCGTCGAGCGACTGCGGCTGGCGGCTGAAATAGATGTGGGTGAAGACCTGGCCCAGGGCGCGCCCGACGCCGAGCGTCTGGGTCATCTGCCCCGCCGCCTCGATGAAGCGCCGGCGCAGCTGCTGTGGAGTGGAAGCGCTCATGAAGAAAAGAATTGAACCGCAGCGGACAAGGAGGTTCGCAGGGGAATTGAAAACGAACTTGGAGGAAAAGGCGCCAAGCCCGGCCATCCGGTTTTTGCCCTCCGTGATCCTCCGCGACCTCTGCGGTTACACTTTCCGGGCGGACTTCGTCCCGGTCACGTCCCGGGGCGAACGTTCAATATGTATTGAACGTATCAAAACGGCGGGAGGGCGCAAGCGTTATTTTCCGCGGCCGCCGCGGCTACTCCGCGTGCAGGAATGACACCAGGATATCCGGTTGCGCGGCGACATCGGTGCGGATACGCAGGAAGGCGTCCCCGGAAACGACGGCGCCCGCGACCGGCCGGAGCGTAATCACATAGGCCGCATCCCCATCCGGCGCCGCGGAGGCCTCCAGGGGCGGCGGGGCGATCACCTCCAGCACGCGGAACGCCCGGTACGACGATTGCACGACCACCCTCAACTCCCCCGTGATCACCCCGTCGGCGGGCAGCGCCAGTTCACGGGGCTCGACACGCAGCGGAAGCTCCACGTCCGCGGAGACGGGAATCTCGAGCTCCCGCTGCATGGGGTCGTCCGTTTGCACCCGCACGGTCCCGCTCAACGCGCCGGCCGGGAGCGGCGGCACGGTGCTCACGACGATCCGGTAGCCCGGTCCGGACTCGTTGGGGCCGGCCGCGGCCTGGAGCCAGGCGTCGGAGCTCTGCGCGCCGTGCACCTGGAGAGGCCAGCTCGTGTTGAACGTCAGGACCACGCTCTGCGTGACGGCGGCGTCCACGGGGATCGTCCCGAACGCCACTCGCTCGGGTTCCAGTTGAAGGGCCTGGCGCGCCTCGCCCCGGAAGCGCAGCGTCAGCGCCTCCCCGGGAAAGTCGGGCAGCTCCGCCGCAAAATCCCTCGTCACCTCGTCCTTCAAGCCGGCGGGCGAGAAGCCGAGATTCACCTGGGCCCTCGCCCCCGGCGCCACGACCAGTTCCTGCACGAGGGTCGGGCCCGCCGCCCTACCCGAATCCACGATGCGGACACTCACCGGCTCGTTGGTCCGGTTTTCCAGGGTGAAGACGTGATAGACCGTCGACCGGTTGTCCACCCACCCGAAGAAGTACTCCGGCGCCGCGCAGCCCAGGGGGCCGGCCGAGGTCGCGAGGGGCTCGGCGCCGACGGAAGGAGCCGCCAGGATCGCGAGAAATAACAGCGATGCGACGCGAAGAGCTTTCATGGCGCGGCTCCCGGGCGGGCCATCCCGGGGCGCGCACGGGCGCCCCGGGATCCTTCTACTCCGCCCTACGGCGCGATTTCCGCCTGGACCCGGTAGAAGTACGGCGTCGGGTTCGTGGCGGTGGTGTCGTTGTACGTGTTCACCGGCGGATCGGCGTCGATGCCGCTGTCCAGCTCGGAGAACCCGGCGACCAGGTCGGTGGCACGGTCCAGCCGGTAGACGCGGCCCGCCAGCGACGGCCAACTGACCTGCAGGCCCACGGCCGGCACGCCGGCGGGACTGACCTTCCAGAAGGCCTCCGGGTTGTTCGGATCAAGGCCGGCGATGTAGGTCTCCATGACCGTGTTGACCCCGTTGGCGGACATGGCCCCGGCGTTGGCGTTGGTCGGCCCGAGGAAATGCTCGGTCTCCCAATCGTTCGGGATGCCGTCGCCGTCGATGTCCGGATCGTCCGGGTTGCCCTCGCGCGTGATGGTGACCGAGTCGCTGATCGGCGTCGTGCCGGTCGACGCGCGGGTCACCCGCATGTCGCCCAGGTAGAGGTTGTATTCCCAACCCCCGCCGGATCGCCAGTTCCAGGATTTGAACTTGCTGATGGACGTCCCGGCGTGAGCCAGCACGCCGGTCCGCACCGTGGCGCCCACCGTGAGGCGGTACGTGTCGGCGCCGGTCAACTCGAACGTGATATTCAAGCCGTCGCCGGTCCACGGGATGGCGGTATGACGGCTGGCTATGCTGTCGTTGATGACATAGTTCGTCCCGCCGCCTATGAACATGAATTCGAACCGGTTTCCGTTGGTGGAGTTCTGCAGGGCAAAGCCCACGGAGCCCTCGGGGCTGGAGCTGATCCAGTTGTTGTCCCAGCGCAGGCTGAACGAATCGCCCACGGCCAATGCGCTGTTGAAGTTCCGGATGGCGTCCGACGCCGAGTCGGTGTGCGCCCACATGCCCCAGCCCACGGCGTCCACGCTCATATTGGTCCCGTCGGCCAGCGTCGAGCGGAAGTGGCCGGCGTTGGCGCCGGCGGTCAGCGACCAGGCCCCGAGGCCCGAGCCGCCGTTCGAGTTGTTGGTCCAGCCGGCGTTGTAGGACGCGTTGGTCGGGTTGTCCCAGGCCACGGTCTCCAGCGCGGAGGAGGTGTAGGCCCCGCTGACGGCGATGACGTTGGCGCCGGTGGCCAGCGGAATGTCCGCGATGCTCCACGCGCCGGCCGTGGGAACGCTGCCCGTGGCGCCGGTCGCCTGGTTGGTCCAACTCAACTGGCCGGCCAGGTTGCCGTACGCCTTGCCCTTGAGCGTGTAGGTGGTCACGCCATTCGTCACCTGGAGGTCCGCCGGCGGATTGGTGATGGCCAGGTCGTAGCAGTTCACGTAGGCCCAGTAATCGGCCGTGTTGTTGTTGGCCCAGAACTCGTTGGTGGCCGCATCGAACGCCACGACGGCATAGCGGACGGTCGAGCAGGCCGGGTACGCGCCGAGGTTGCAGGTCCACCAGTTGCGGTTGTTGGCCGGCCCGGCGTTGCTGCCGCCGTACGTCAGGCCCTTGTTGGTCCACGCGCCGCCGTTGACCTGGTACGCCACGGAGCCGGTGACCGCCAGGAAGAGCGGGGCGGTTTCCACGTACACCACGATGGCGTCGCTGGGCGTGATGTACCCGTTGCCCGGGGTGTGGTTCACGTTATGCAGGGTCACGCTGGGGCAGTTCACTTCCGCCAGGTAGTTGGCGTCGTTATTGCTGTCCCACTCCTCCCGGCTTTCCGAATCGCGCACGACGACGGAATACCGGATCGTCTTGCAGGCGGCGAACTGGCCGAGGTTGCAGGTCCAGGTGTCGTTGTTGCCGGCCGCGGCACCCTTGACCAGGGCCTTGTTGCTCCAGGTCACGCCGCCGTCGGCGGAGTAGACCACGTCGCCCGTCACGCCCACGTTGGTGGGATAGGACTCGGTGTAGACCACGATGCTCGAGGAGGACTCGATCGCCCCATTGGTCGGGCTGTGGCTCGTGTTGCCCACCCACTGGACATCCGACTCGTCGTCGTCCTGCCCGTGTTCCTCCAGCTTGAGCATCTGGACGAACGCCGTCGCGGGGTTGGCGTTGCCGTCGGCCGGCATGTTGATGTAGATGCCGTTGTTGATCAGCTCCTGGCCCGTCTTGCCCGGAGCGGCCCAGAGGTAGGCGTCGGGATCGTCGGCGCAGAGGTTCTTGATGTTGTAGTAGCGGGTCGGGTCCAGGTAGATCGCCGTCACCTCGGCGAGGTTGAACGTGCCGGACTGTCCCGTCCACGGCGTCAGGTTGACGAACGAGAGCACGACGTTCTGGTGCGCGGGATCCCAGCCGCGCTTCGTTCCCTCGTACTTCAGCACGGAGAAGATCTGCTCGTGAGTGCCCGCCCCGCCGGTGCGGTTGAGGTACCACTGGTCGTGCAGGCGGGAGGCGATGTTGCGCTGGCGGCCCTTGTTCACGCGGCTGTAGGCGCCCTGCAGGACGTTGTCCCGGTTGTGCCACAGCGTCAGCATATTGTGCCAGATCAGGATATTGGGGATCCACCGGTCGAACTGGTTGCGGAACTGCGAGAAGCCCCAGTGGTCCGTGTAGCCCAGTTCCTGGCCCTGGTACATCTGCGGCGCCCCGTCCACCACCGCGCCCACCGCGTAACGCGAAAACGCGTACCACTTGTCGGCCGGAGCGCTCTGGTCGTGGTTGATCAGCCCGCGCATGATGCCCGCATAGCCGTAGTCGGTCTTGTTGCCGTCAATGACCCCCCGCATGCCGGACGTGTTGCCGCCGCTGCCCAGCACCTGCCAGACCCAGTTCTGGTTGATGATGTCCACGTGCCGCCCGGCGCGCTTGGACACATTGCCGCCGTCCAGCGACTCGGCCATGAAGATGAAGTCCCACTTGCTCTGCCGGGTCTTGTTGATGATGTACTCCCACGCCTGCGGAGGCAGCCCCTGCGCGTAGTCGCAGCGGAAGCCGCCCAGCGCGCCGCCGGATTTCTCGATCCAGTACTTCCCGAAGTAGGCGAAGTACTCCACCATGCGCTTGACGTCCGCACCGGACTGGTTGGCGTCCCACCCCAGGTCCGTGTCCGTCTGCGGGTTGTACAGGGCGGGATACGTGCCCCAGAACAGGTCCGCCACGTCCGGCCACTTGCCGAAATCGCTTCGCTCCGCGGGCGCCGGGCCGATCTGGCTCGAGGAGGTCGCCGGCAGCCAGTACTGGAACAGGCTCTGATTATAGGAATATTCGCCGCACGGCAGGTCGGTGGACACGTAGCGAGAATACCACTGCGGCAGCGTGTCCTTGATCTTGGCCGCCGGATTGCCCGCCGGGTTGGCGGGATTGGCGGGGTCGCGGCCGATCTCGGCGTCCCACGAGGTATGGTTGAAGATCGTGTCGAAGAAGAAATCAAGGCCCTGGGCCTTGGCCGCCGCCGCGAAATTCGAGAAGGCCACCATCGAGGCGGCGCGGGTGTTGCCCCGGCTATGATGAGGCGCCACTTCCCACATATTCTGGATCGAGTACGGGCTGCCGGGCTCGCTGGACACGCAGTAGTGGTCGCCGATGGGGTGGATCGGCTGGATCCACAGCGTGTTCACGCCGATCGCGGTGAAGTGGCTCAAGTTGGCATAGTTGGTCGGATTGAGGAAGTCCTCGAACGTGCTGCGGGTCCCCTCACTGTCGCCGGAGGCGTTGATGACGTTCGCCTGCAGTTCGTAGAGGATGACGTCGCGCGCCTTCTTCGGGGAGGCCACGACGGCCGTGTCCCGCACGCCGGCCCAGCGCCAGTTCGCGTCGCCGGAAACCTTGTAGCGGCAGTTCAGGCGGTAAGCGCCGGTCTTGTTGACGGTCAGCGAGGCGTACCACTTGCCGCCCTCGCCCGCGGTCATGGAGGTCGCGACGAAGTAATTGGTACCGGCCGGATCGGGCCCGGGATCGCTCACGGAATCCTGGTCGCCCATCGACGCGCGGTCGCGGCGACTGACGTTGTGCCAGATCTGCGCCTTGGTCACGTTGGCCTCGTTCGGCCAGAAGTCCACGTACACCGTCTCCGAGTCCGTCGGCTCGTTGATGTAATAGTGCAGCGTCAGGTAATCGCCGTTGGCGCCGTTGACGGACATGTACGGCGCGGCCAGCGCGCCCGAGGCGATGCAGAGGATCGCCGCGACCAGGATCCACGGAATTCGTTTTGCACTTCTACTCATTGCGGTCTCCTTGATTGTAAGATCGCGATATAGTTAACCGTTTTACCAAAATCTGTATAGAGCTTTTTTTCCTCCGCCGACAGAGCGGCGGAACTACCACAGTCCATCGGTTGCGTTGCTGTAGCTCCGGCGCTCCGCCGCCGGAGATGTTGAGCATATTACATTCTAATTAACAAGTGGTTACGGCGAAAGCAACTTAACCCGATAGTGCCGCCCCCCGCTCGCCGGCAGCGGCAGGTTATGCGTGGCCGACCGGTTGGTCTCCACGCCCTCCGCCGCCGTCTCGGTCACTTCCTGGAATTGCACGAACCCGCCTTCCGCGTCCAGCAGGTTGGTCGAAACCTGCAGGCTGTACACCCGGCCGCCCACGCTGATCCAGTTGATCTGCGGATACTGGCCGTTGAGCACAAGGCCATTGCGGAGGATGAGGCCGGAGTCCGGGTCCGTCGGATCGGTCCCCAACCGGTACTCCTGCTCGTTGGTGAACCCGTCCTCGTCATCGTCATACCCCGGCGCCGCCTCGGGATCGCCGGCCGACGGCCAGTACTGCTCCTGCCACCAGTCCGGCAGCCCGTCGCCGTTGCCGTCCGACGCGCGCACGATCCGCACCGTGTCGCCGGTGACGACCACCAGGGACTGCACCTCCTGCACCCGCAGGTCGGTCACGTAGAAGTTGCGGCCCTCGTTGTTCTCGCCGTTCACCCCGGAATTGTAGTTCCACATCCGGAACCGCCGGATCACGCTGTCCGCCTGGCTGATCAGCGTCCCGGTGAACGTGCTCGTCGCGCTCCCGTACGGATGCACGGTAAGGACATAGCCGGTGGTGTTGGTCATCCGCAAGACGACATCCAAGCCGTTCGAGGTCCACCCCAGGCCCGTGTTCCGGTCGCCCGAGCCGTCGGCCAGCGTGTAGTTGGCCTGCCCGCCCGCGAAGAGGAACCGCAGCAGATCGTTGCCCGCGTTGTTCTGGAACGCGATACCCACGCTCGAGCCGTACGGCCCCGTGCCGTCCACGCCGCCGTTCTGAAAGCGAACGGAGAAGGCCTCCCCCACGGCCACGGCGTTGCTCAAGAGACGCGCACCTTCGGCCATCTGCTGGCTGTTGGCCCAGAGGCCCCACGCGTAATTGCCGATCGCCAGCGTCGGGTTGCCCGTCTTCGTGGCGCGGAAGTGCCCGGCATTCGCGCCCTCGGTGTAGTTTGTCCAGAACCCGAAGCCCGCACCCCCGTTGTCCCCCGTTTCCCACGAGGGATCGTAAGCCGGCGCGTCCGCCGCATCCGAGGCCTTCGTCACGACCTGGCCGGAGACGTTGCTGCCGATAACGGCGATCAGGTTCGTCCCTTCGCCCACCGGGATGGAGGCGATCGTCCAGTACGTCGCGGCCGCCAGGGTTCCCGTGCCGCCGGTCAGGGCGTTGGTCCAGCGCAGGTGCCCGGCGATCCCGTCGCCCGCCGTGCCGGAGAGGCTGGCCACGGCCGTCGTGACCGTGAGCGAATCGCCCGGCGGATTGGTGATCACGACGCCCGACGGTAGGCCGGGGCAATCGTTGACGTTGAAGTGCCAGTCGGACTTGCTGTTGTTGTCCCAGGTTCCCGCGCCGTCGTTGAACGCCACGTCGATCTGGTACGTCCCCGCCGGCGGGTTGTACGTGTACACCCAGGTGTTGGCGTTGGACTGCGTCATGGCCGGGTTGGGCAGGATCACGCCCTGCCAACCGTTGTACCCGATGTGAATCTTGACGCTCGCCGCGTCCTTCAATTCGCCCGCGTTGGGATGGTACACGATCCGGACCGGGTTGCAGCCCGTCGGGGTCGGCGGCGCGGTCTCGGCCGTGCCCGGTCCCGTCGGCGCGTCGCAGTCGCGGATCGCCGTGTACCAGTTCGCGCCGCCGTTGCTGTCCGTCACCGTGCCGGCGGTATTCTGGAACCACACGAGGGCGCTGGGGGCATTGTCCGGCACGCCGTTGGTGTATACCCAGAGATCGTTCCCGGCGCTGGTCATCAGCCGGTTGCTCCAGGTCGCGCCGCCGTCAAAGCTGATCTGCTGGTACACGGGGCTGACGCCCTGCAGCACGCCGCCCGTGGCGTTGTACGTCACCGCCAGCGGCGCGCAGTCCCGCGGATCGGCCGAGAACGACGCGGAGGACACCGGCCCGCCCTGCCCGTCGTCCTCGACGAACACCTGCTGGATCTCGGACTTGTGGACGTTGCCGCGGCCATCGTACGCCTCGATGTAGTAGTCCAGCAATTTGCCCCGGAAGTTCGGCACGCTGGCGGAGGTGATCTTGGCGAAATAGTAGTCCGCGATATGCGGCGCGGTGATGAAGTAATCGATCTGCCCGTTGGCCGCCGCCGCGTTGAGCGCCTCGCGTGTGTTGGGCAGCACGCGCTTGGTCATCGGCACGGTGATCCACGAGCCGACGTCGGCTCCGCCCGCGTACGTCTCGTTCTGGTTGTTGGCCATCGAGTTCGCGCCGTCGTTGTCCAGGCGCACCTTGACCGCGATGTTGGTGATGCCGGAGACGTCGTAGGCGTGCGTCCAGATGTAGAACTCGGAGCCCATCTTCTTGAGGGACCGGGTGTCGCTCGGGATGCTGTTGAACCAGCCGAAGGTGTACCAGCCGGGATTGTAGGGGAACCGCTGCGGCTTCAGCACCGTCGGCGCCGTGAGGTCGTTGGTCAGCCGCGCGTTGACGTAGGTCTGCAGCAGGGCGATCGCGCGCGCCGAGGCCAGCGACTGCTTGACCTCGTCGTCGTTGCCGAGCCCGCCGTAGTAGTTGAACCCCGAGTCCAGCCCGCCCAGGTACGCGTGCCACGCGCGCTCGACGATGTTCGGCGACGTGTAGGAACCGTCCCAGTCGTAGATGCACTGGATCTTCCACGGCTCGACCGTCCCGCCCTCGCCCTCCCAGATCTGCTCCGCCGTCTCGCACCAGTTCGCGCCGGACATCACCGGCGCCCAGCTCCAGAACTTCAGCGCGAAGCCCGGCGTCTCTATGTCGATCTTCGTGCCCGGAACGCAGGCCGCGAGGTTGGCGTCGTTCACCGGCGGCTCGATCCACTTCAGGAAATACGGCGAGCCGTAGTCGCTCTCCGGGAAGATCCACGCGCCGTCCTCGACGTGCACGGTGTCCGCCGCCGCGCCGTGCGCGTTGACGAAGTCCTGCGGCGTGCTCTGGTGATACCCCGAGCTGCCGGACTCGTTGAAAAACTGCGGCGTCGCCTCCATCCAGGAAGAGTTTCCGCCGCCCCACGCGTTGTCGCCGTCCGTGGACGGCATGACGATCACCGGCCGGTTCGGGTCCGTGGCATGGGGCGAAATATACGACTGGATCTTGCCGATGCCCTCGTTGGCGTAGCCGTACCGGTAACTCAACTCGTCGTCCGACGGCACCACGATCAGGCTTTTCTCTGCGCCGGTCGAGGGATTGACGTACTTGACCTTGTGAAGCTGGTAGGCGAACGGCGAGACGTTCAGCGATTTCTCGCCCACGTTGCCCCCGCCGAACCACCAGCCGGTGGCCGGCGACGGGCCGAGGCGGTCCGCCCGGTTGGGCGGGCTGGAATAGATGTTGTAGGCGCCTTCCGGGTTGCCTTTCTGCGAACCGTCCACGGTCACCGTCAGGTACGTGGGGCACGTCCGGCTCAAGTGGTGGCTGGCCACGATGGACCACTCGTAGCCCTCGTCCACCAGCACGTCCACGATGTGGCGCGAGAAGGCCATCTCGGTCGGGAAAAAGCCCTTGGAGTGATCGCTCAAGTTGCTGTTCTTGTTCCAGGCCTTCCACCAGGCCTGCTTGAAAATCTGGAGCTCCTTGCGAAACACCTCCTTGGGCATCAGCGGCGCGAGGGAGTGATGGTAGGTGAAGCCGACGAGATCGAGCCGGCGGGAACCGGCGGGCGTGTACCACCCGCTGGCCTGGCGGTTGCCGTCCCACCAGCCGCTGCCGTACCCGAGCTGCCCGGCCGCGCCGAGGTTGCGCACGTTGTCGATCAGCGAGCCCGAATAGCTGATCGCAAAGCCGCCCGCGCTGTTGATATTCGCCAGCGAGTCTCGAGGCCGGCCCTGGTAGGCCGCCTTGCGGTCGTCCCATCCGAAGATATCGGTGAGATTGTTCTCGGGATGCCCGACGCTCGTGCCGTACTTCTGGCCGTCCTTCAGCACGATCGAGTCCCACGCGTACTGGATGCGCTCCGTCTGCGAGCCGTTGCCGTTCCACTCCGGCCAGTAGATCGGCTGGTGGTTGTGCCAGAAGCGGCTGACGTACACGTTGCCGTTCCCGAGGGCCGGCGCGGCCACGACCAGTAAAAGGGCCGCCATGGACCAGCAGAGAGTAATCTGTTTCGCGGCGCGCATGCTCTTCATTGTACCTCCGGCAGCAACTAGTTAAAACGGACGGCCAGAAAGTTCCTTCCCCGGCTACACAAGTAAAGCGTTACACCGGGGCGAGGAACTTGTTAAGGGCGGGTGCTGATATTGCGACGCCGAAAGTGCACGCATGCAAGTACAGCGGGGGCTACGACCCCGCTGCTGACCAGCAGGCTCGTAGCGCCTGCTGTACCCACTTATTGCCGGCGCACCCGCCAGACTTGGAAATCGCCGGCCGGCGCGTTGGTGTGGAAATTCTCCGGCGGCGTGGACGGCAGATTGCCGGCCACGGCCGCGAACTCGCCGGTGCGCAGGCTCCCGGACGCCGACAACTCGTAGAGCGGCGCGGCGACGTTCAGCCAGCGGCTCGCCACGCTCGGCCAGGCCAGTCGCAGCTTCCCGCCGTCCATCGACTGGAGCCGGGTTACGCGCAGGTACGAGGCGCCGTCCGTGGGATCGGTCCCGGCGCGGTACTCGTCAAGGTTGGGCACGTCATCGTCGTCGTTGTGCGCGTCCGGGTCGAGCGCCGTGCGGCTGCCGGTATAGGCCAGTTCATACCAATCCGGCTGGCCGTCGCTGTCCGTGTCCCCGTTCAGGCTGGTCAGCGCCAGGTCCTCGATCGGCAACTCGCGCAGCCCCCAGCCCGCGTCGGCGGTGAATCCGGCGTAATCCGTGGCGTTCGCGGCGTCCACGATCACCTGGTCCACGGGAATGAAGCCGCCCGGGTTGGACACCTCCACGCCGCCGCTGCCCGCGGCGGCGCCCTGAACGACGGCGCGGTCCAGCGATTCGGCCCCGCTCACGTCGCAGGCATACTTCCCGCCCGGCTCGAACTCCAGGTCGCCGGCGAACGCCAGCGCGCCCACCGCGCCGGGCGCCGCGCCCGGCGCCAGCGTGCCGGTCACCGTGGTTTGCGGGGACCGCACCGTGCCGGCCCCGCCCAGCGCGGCCGGGGCCGCGACCGTCACGCCGTCCGCCTGCCATTCCCCGTTGACCCACAACTGGCCGCCCTGGATTTGCGTTTCGGAGGCCAGGGCGGTTGTCGTCGCTACCAGCACGGCCACCATCAAGGATTGCTTTTTCATATTCGTCGCCCCTTTTTGGAGTGCGGCGGGAAGTCCCGATCGCGAAGCGTATCGGGACGTCACGCCGCTCTCACAGCGGGGTCGCGCACCGACGCGGCGTCGGTACTTGCCCCCGCACTCCCAAGGTTCACAGTCCCGTGTTCAGCGCCCGGTTTTCTTCCGTCCTCTGCTCCTCGGAAACCTCACTCCGAAGCTGCTCCACCGGCCGGCGTTGCAGATCCTCCAGGCAAGCCGGATCGTTGCGCCGGACCTTGATCGTCCAGGAAACCTTGAGGTCCGCGTCGCCGCCGATCGCGAACCGGTTGCCGGCCGCCTCCTGGGCGATCCACACCGAAGCGCGGCCACCCACCGGCGTCAGGCTGTAGATCTCCGAACCGGCGAGGTTGAGCGCCGCATAATAGTCCGGTAACTCGACCACGGCCTCGCCGTTCACCAACTGCGTGTTGCCGGCATACACGTTCCAGACCTCGGGCCCCTCCAGACAGAAGTGCCGCAGGATCTTGTTCTCCGGATCGAGGGGATGCGGGATCGTGAAGGCTTTCACACCCCAGGAAGTGTTGTCCCCAAAAAGCGCATTCGTAAAAATCTGAATTCCTCCATCCAGATAGAGATTGCCACGAACACGCGTGCTGTTTGCATAAACATTGGTGACATTGTATCCGATCGCCACCGCATGCGCGGGGGAGCCCGCATTGGCGCCCGCACCGATCGCCACGCACTCCCAATACCCGTTGGCTCCCGCGCCGACCGCCACACCCCGGGTGTCGCCCCGGGCGCCATACCCCACAACCGCGCCGTAATTGGCGGCATTGGCAAAGGCGCCCAGCGTGGCGCCGCAATTGTTGCCGGCGGCCCCGGCGCCGACCACGGCGCCCGTCTGGCCGGCGAAAGCGTCGTACCCGACGGCGGCCCCGTAGTCGCCGCCGTTGGCCTGGTAGCCCACCGCGGCGCCCCGGGAAAGGGCGTTGGCCGTATAGCCCACGGCGGCGCCATTCGTGAAGCCCTTGGCATTAAAACCCATGGCCGCACCGCCGTTATGTCCGTTCGCTTCGTAGCCCAGCGCCGCACCGGTGTCGGCGCCATCAGCCTGGTAGCCCACCGCCACCCCCTCATTGTACCCCATGGCTCCAAGCCCCACCGCCACGCCGTATCCTTCGGCATGGGTCGTATCTCCCACCGCCACCCCGTTCGTCATGGCCACGGCAAACTGGCCCACCGCCGTGCCATAGCTGATCGCGTTGGCCTGGTGTCCCACCGCGACACTGTAGTGGGATCGGGCAGCATATCCGATCGCGACACCGTTCTCGCTGGACGCGTTTTCCCCCACCGCGACACCGAAATACCAGCCGGTTGCATTGTTGCCCACCGCGACGCCGCTCCAGTAGCCGTTGGCCGCGTTTCCCAGCGCCGAACCCAGGTACCCGTTGGCGTCGGCACCGATCTCCACGTCCGTGCCGCCGCGTATCGTCAGCATGGAACGAACTCCGCTGCCCCGGTTTTCGTTCGTCGCCACACTCAACGTGGCATTGTTCATGGCCAGCGAACCGCTCATCGTGTCGCCGGTTTTGCGCACGAAACTCGTCGCGCCGTTCAGGCTTCCCGCGCCCAGCAGGTTGTTCCAGCCCCCGCTGCCGAAGGTGGCGCGGTACAGCACGGCCGTGCCGCCGTCGAGATAGAGCTTCCCGCGGAGAGCCGCGGAGTTGTCCACCTCGTTGGTGATCCGGTTGCCGACCGCGATGCGGTTCCTTCCGTTCAGCGTGTCGGCATGGACCCCGATGGCGATGTTGGTGTTGAAGCCTTTGGCGACATAGCCGACGGCGATGCCGCTGGCATGGCCGCGCGCCATGTTTCCAACGGCTACGCCATCTTCCTGTCCCAAGGCGGCGCCTCCAACGGCCACGCCTTGTGAATAAGCATTGGCATTGTTTCCGACGGCGGCTCCGCCCACTTCAGCGTGGGCGGCCCCGCCGAGGGCCGCGCCGAAGTGACTGGCGTCCGCGTTGGAACCCACGGCGACGCCTTCGTTGGTGCCTTGGGCGTTGTTTCCGATGGCCACGCTGTACGCACTGCCTTGGGCGTTCCGGCCGATGGCCACCCCGTACCGGCTGCCGTTGGCCGAGTAGCCCAGCGCCGCGCCGTAATCGGATGCATGGGCGGCACTGCCGACGGCCGCGCCCCAGTTGGTGCCCTTGGCGCCGTTGCCTACAGCCGTGCCGTAGTAGTTGCCGTTGGCCGTCCACCCCACCGCCGCGCCTTGGTTGGCGCCGTCGGCCTGATAGCCCATCCCCGCGCCGCTCCACTGGCCCTTGGCCTGGACGCCGACCGCCGCGCCTTCGTAGGCGCCGTTGGCCGAGCCGCCCAGCGCCGCGCCGGAGGAATATCCATCGGCCCCCGTGCCGATCTGTACGTCCTGTCCGCCGACGACGGTGATCGCGGGCCGCAAACCCGAAATCCCGTCGACCGTGTTGCTGACCACGACGACGCCGTCCGACCGGACGCTCGCTTTCTGGTTGGTCTGCGAATCCGTCACGACGAATCCGCTGGTCCCGTCGTCACTGTCCAGCACGGCCCGGATGTCCGCCCCGAGGGCGGAGAGCACCGGAAGAAAAAGACACACGGGCAGTAAATGCCTTCGGTTGGTCGCATGCATGAGATCCTCCTTTGTTCCTCCAAGCAGAATGCGCGTCGTTCCCCCGTGCCGGTCAGGCTATCCCGTTTACCCGTCCCCCGCAATCTCTTTCGGCTGGATTCTCCGGGCCTTTTGGAAGAACGTCGGGCAGGATGAAATGGACCTTCGGCACCCGCCCGCTTGTCGCCTGGATCGCGCTGGCCGGAACGCTGGCCGCGATGATCCTGCTGGCCTGGACGCCGGGCATCAGCTTCCAGGAGGACCTCGGCCGCCACCTCCTGCTGGGCCGGATCATCCTCGAACAGCGCGCCGTGCCCCGGGCCAACCTGCTGACCTACACGCACCCCGACTTCCCGTTCGTCAATCACCACTGGCTCTCGGAAGTCCTTTTCCACCTCGGCCACCGCGCCGTCGGCTTGAACGGCCTGATCGTGCTCAAGATGATCCTGATGGCCGCCGCGCTGGCCCTGGCCTTCGGCGCCGTGCCGCCCGACGACCGGCGGCCGGGGGAAGGGCTGTCCTGGCGCTGGGCCCTGTACTGGCTGGCGGGCCTGCTGGCCGCGGTGATCCTGGGCTTCCGCGCGCACATCCGGCCGGAACTGGTCTCGTTCCTGTTGGTCGCCCTGTATCTACGGCTCTTCGAGCGCCTGCGGAAAAGCGGCGGAACCTGGCCGCGCGTGGCGCTCGTCGGGCTGATGCTGATCTGGGCCAATGCGCACATCTACTTCATGTTCGGCCTGGGCATGGCCGCCGCATTCGCCGTCGAGCGGGGCCTGCTGGAACGCCACGCGCGCGGCTGGGCGCGCGAGGGGGCCTGGCTGGCGGCGCTGGTCGCGGCCGCCTGCATCAATCCGAACGGCCCGCGCGGTCTGCTCTATCCCCTGCACATCTTCGCCAACTACGGGCTGCCGGTCACCGAGAACGCCGCTCCGCTGGAATACTGGCAGAGCGTGCTGAATCCCATGCTGATGGCCCTGCCCGTGTTCAGCGCGTTCGTGCTGGCCGCGCTTCCCTCCACGGCCTGGCGCTCCCGGGAGCAGGCGGCGCAGCGGCGGGCCAACCGCTGGATCGCCCTCGCCGCGCTGGCCGGGGCGTGGGCCATGGCCCGCAACACGCCCCTGCTGGCCCTGGCCGGCCTGCCCGTGATCGGCGAGGCGCTGCGCCGGAAACCCGACCCGGAGGCCGCCCTGGCGAGCCCCGGCGGACGCATGGCCTGGGCGCGGATCATCCTCGGCGCGGCCGCGGCCGTCCCGGCGCTTCTGCTGAACCTCGGCCTGCTGCACGGCGTGGTCAACGGCTGGTATGCCCGGATATTCCCCTCGCCCATCGCCCCGACGCCGTTCGGGTTCGACGACGAATCGCGGTACGCGCGATTGCGCCAACGGCACGACGCCGGCGCGCTGCCCGGCCCGGTCTTCACGGACTACAACATCGGGAGTCTCGTGGAGTACCAGATCCATCCCGAGCCCGGCTACGTGGACAACCGGCCGGAGGCCTTTCCCGCCGCCTTCTGGCGCGCGGAATACCTGCCCGCGCTGGCCCTCGGCCCGGACTGGGATCGCATCGCCGCCGCGCGCGGATTCAACAGCGTGATCGTCTCGCCCGCGGGGGTGAAGGATCCGTTCATCCGGGAACTCCTGCGCCGGGGCAGCGAATGGCGGCTGACGCACCTGGACGAGCTCTGCGCGGTCTTCGTGCGAACCGATCGCGCGGGCGACGCCGCGTTCGACCCCGCGGCGTTCGATCGCGAAATCGCGCGGAGCCTGGAGAGCCTGCCGGATCTTCCCTGGTGGCGCCGGCCCGCGGAAACCGACGCCCTCGTGTACCGGCTGTACGGCTTGCTCTGCATCGGCGAAGGAAGCCGCGCCTGGCCGCACCTGCGGGAACTGCACCGGCTCTATCCGGACTACCAGGTCGTTCACGAATTGATGCGCGTAACCGCTCCGCAATGGGAACAGGCATTGATGGACGACCTCCTCGCCCGCCGCGCCCGCTGGCCCCTCGCGGCCAAGCAGGCGCTGGACTGGGGAACTGTCCTGCTGGCGCGGGACGAGGCGCGACAGGCCGAGCGGGTTTTTCGCCGCGGCCTCCGGTTCTTCCCGCTTTCCCCCGCCCTGCGCGACGCGGTGAAGGCACTGGAGGACCAGCGGTACGAAATGTAGCGCCGCACGGCGTGCGGCGGAGGGCCAAAGGACTCGTCAACGTCCAACAACCAACGCCCAATGATTGGAAGTTGGACGTTGAGCATTGGATGTTGGGCGTTCAGTCGTTAAATCCGTTCCGGCGTCTCGATGCCGAGCAGGGACAGCCCCTGGCGCAGGGTCTTCATGGTCAGCTCGCACAGCCGTACGCGGCTTTCGCGCGCGCCCTCCTCGGCCTTGAGGAAGGGCACATTCTGGTAGAACGTGCTGTAGGTCTGCGCCAGGTCGTAGAGGTAGTCCGCCAACAGGTTCGGCTTGAAAACCTCGGCCGCGTGGATCACGGCCTCCGGGAACCGCAACAGGCGCACGGCCAGCCGCCGCTCGATCGGCTCGGTCAACCGTATCGGGTGCGCCGCCGGATCCTGGCCCGGGAACCGCTCGCGGTATTTGTCCAGCACGCTCGCGATGCGCGCGCAGGCGTACTGGAGGTACGGCGCCGAGTTGCCGTCCAGCGCGAGCGCCTTCTCCCACGTGAAGGTCACGAGGCTCTGCGGGTTCTGGCTCAAGTCCGCGTACTTCACCGCGCCGATCCCGACCGCGCGCGCGACCTCCCACTGCTGCTCGACCGGCATCTCGGGACTCGCGACCCTGACCACCGCCAGCGCCCGCGTCTGCGCCTCGTCCAGCAGCCGCTCGAGCTTGATGACGTTCCCCTGCCGCGTGGAGAACGTCCCCTCCGGCAGCCGCATCAGCCCGAACCAGACATGGACCAGCCGCGTCGCGACTCCCATTTTTTTTGCGACGGTGAAGATCTGGCGAAAATGAAGCTGCTGGCGCTCGTCCGTCACGTAGATGACCGCGTCGGGGGCGAATTCCTCCGCGCGCGCGAGGACCGTGGCCAGGTCCGTCGTGGCGTAGTTGTAGGCCCCGTCGCTTTTCCGGACGATGCACACGGGCATTTTTTCTTCGTCCAGGAACACGACGAGCGCTCCCTCGCTCTCGCGGGCCAGGCCCATCTGCTGTAACCGCTCGATGACGCCCGGCAGCCGGTCGTTGTAATGGCTCTCGCCGCGCACGAGGTCGAAGGACACGCCCAGCCGCTCGTAGATCCGGTTGAACTCCCGCAGGCTGTGCTCGACGAATGACTGCCAGAGCTTCCGGTTCTCCGGGTCGCCCTGCTGGAGCTTCACCAGTTCCGCGCGCGCGGCATCGAGCCAGGCCGGCTCCTCCTTCGACCGCTCATAGCTCTTCACGTAAATCCGCTCGAGTTCCTCGATCGGCGAGGATTCGTAGGCCGCCGGGTCGGCGAAGTGCCGGAAGCCCATGATCAGCAGTCCGAACTGCGTACCCCAGTCGCCGAGGTGGTTGTCGGCGATCACGCGCCAGCCGAGGAACCGGTGCAGCCGGTCGAGCGCGTTGCCGATCACCGTGGACCGGATGTGCCCGATGTGCATCGGCTTGGCCACGTTGGGGCTGGAGTAGTCGATCACGACCGTCCGCCCGCGGCCCGGCCCGGGAACGCCGAGGCGGGGATCGCCCGCGAGCTGCTCCAGCCGGCGGGCCATCCAGTCCGTGTTCAGGAAAAGGTTCACGAACCCGGGGCCGGCGACCTCGGTCTTCTCCACGGCTTCCGGCCGGGTAGCGGCGGCCAGGACGGCGGCGATCTCGCGGGGCGGCTTCTTCAGCGCCTTGGCCAGCGACATGGCGGCGTTGCACTGGTAGTCCCCGAACTGCTCGTCGGCGGTCGGGACAACCCCCAGCGAAAGGCCTTCCGGCAACGCTCCGGGGAAGGCCGCCCCGAAGGCGTTCCGCGCCCAGTCCGACAGCAACTGTTCGATTGTCAGGGGATCATTTTGCATGAGGGTACCCGTTGCCGCGCGGAAGGCCGCATCGGAACTGCGAATCCATCAAAAGGTTGCGCCTTTCCGCGAAAAAAACGTTTGATTCCTTCTTGCATTCCCTTTTCATCGCGCTACAGTCCGCCGCGAATCCGGTATCAAACCTTAAAAAACAGGAGGAGTTAAAATGGCACCGGCGAAGAAGAAAAGCGAGAAAGAAGCGACCCCGAAGGCCCCCCGGGCCCGCAAGGCGGCGGTTCCGACGGCGAGCAAAGTGGCCGCCGGCGTGGCAGCCCCCCGCACAAAGCGCGCGGCGGCAAAGTCCGCGGCCCCCGCCGTCACGGCGGAAGAGCGCCAGAGAATGATCGAGCTGGAGGCCTATTTCGTGGCGGAAAAAGACGGCTTCCGCGGCGATTCCAAGAACTACTGGATCACCGCCGAGGCGATCGTCACCGCGCGCTTGGCCGGGAAGAAGTAAACCCTCCGCCCAGTCGGCAGCGCGAACGGCCCCGACCCGCGTCGGGGCCGTTTTTTTCTGCAAAAAAAATGTGTTTACAGCACGGGCTGAAACGTGTAAGCCTTCCACTCATGAGGTAATGCTGCAGGAGAGGCGGCACTTCCATTCAACCATCCAAGAGGAGGAGCGTGTGATGAAGAGTCTGTTTGGACCGGTTCGCGTGACCGTCAGCATCGTGGCTATGCTGCTTTGCCTGGGCGCGTTTTCCGCCGCGGGTCTGACCCTTTACCCGATCCCCACGCCGATCCTTCTCCTGGGCTACAGCAACGTCGAGGCCCCGCTCCAATACGTGCAGTACACCCCGCGCGATACCCGGACGTGGACCTTCCGCCACCCCGGCGCCATGTCCATGCGAGTCCGTTTCGCCTCCATCAATTTCTCCACGCCCGACGAGGGCAGCTATCCCGAGAAGCGGTCGACCATCGAAATCCTCAACGGCCAGGGGGCCGTGGTTCAAACGCTGACCGCCGACGCCAACGCGTCCTTCTATAGCGCGTCCGTCCCCGGCGACATAATCCAGGTGCGCTACACCAACAAGTCCAACGGCGGACTCGGCAAGTCCCCGGGCTGGACGAACCCCGACACCTTCGCCATCCTGGGCTACTCGTACCTTCGCTTCCTGTCCGCCAAGGAAGGCAGCGGCCCGGTGCTGAATTACTCCGTCTTCACCCCGACGGCCGGCACCGCGTACGACGTCAGCCGGCACAGCCAGTTCCAGGTGCCGGTCACGGTGAAGAAGCCTTACACCTTCAACGACTACTCGACGACCAAGGTGGACCTGTTCCTGAACGGCCAGTTCCTCGGCAGCTCCATGGGATACCGCCCCGCCTGGGATCCCTGGAACATCTACTTCAGCGCCCAGTTGGACATGCAGCAGATGATCCAGCTCGCCGCGGGCGCTTCCACGGCGACCACGGCCAGCGCGTCCACGCTGATCATCCGGGAAACCCGCTATGACGCCAACGATGCCGCCACCCCGTGGAAGACCCAGTACCAGTACATGAACTTCCCGCTGACCTTCTCCGACCCGCGGGCCACCCATTACGCCAACATCACCGGCCAGGGCGTCTCCGGCGTCGGCAACTTCGCCCGCAAGGTGGTCAATCTCCCGGTGGCCGGCATGGTATCCGTCTGGGTGTACTCGCAATCCGGCGGCGGCAGCCCGTTCGTGGACTGCGACTTCCAGGTGATGGACATCAACGGCGTCATCCTGGCCTCGGGCAACGAGGGCCAGGTCAACCATCATTCCGAAGGGGTGAGCCTGATGCTCCGTCCGGGGATCTACATCTTCGATCTCTGGCGCAACACCGGCTCCTGCGTGGGGTACGCCGGCGGCAACGGGCACATGTACATCAAGTGCGACCCGGCGGCGACGGTCACGAACTACTGATCAGAACGGCGCGGCGGTCCCGATCTTGCCGCCGAGGGCGGCCTCGGCGATCGAGCGGCCATCCGCGAGGACGGGGGTGCGCCGCGGACGCCAGGGGCGGCGGCGCGCCCGGACGATGAGGTTGTAGCCCTTGGTGAACCCGAGGAGCGTGTCCATCCCGGCGGCGAACTGGAAGACCGGGTAGAGCCGCGAGTACCGGCGAAAGGCCTTCTCCATCTTGCGGAAATCCTGCTCGTCGATCACGTTGCCTTTCCGCCCGGGATCCTGCCCGCGGTTCATCCGCCGCACGGCCAACTGGATCCCCGTGTCGAGCGACTCGACGAAGAATCGGCTGTACGTGCGCGCCTCCTGCACGTCGAAGCCGTCCTTGAGCAGGTCGAACAGGGCGGGCTCGCTGTAGCCGGGCCGAAGATGGCCGTGGGCCTCGTCCGTCAGGCCCAGCAGGCGGCGGACGGGGCGGAGGATCGAGCGCTTTTTCAGGTGGGGCACGTTGACCAGGAGCCGGCCCGCGGGCTTGAGCACGCGGTGGCACTCGGCGATGAGCCCGGCGTCGTCCGGCACGTGCTCCAGCATGTCGATGATCACGACGCCGTCGAACTGGCCGTCCCCGTACGGCAGCTTGCCGTCCTGGAGCAGGCTGACGCGGTCGCCGACGAGGCGGCGGATCGACTCCACGGTTTTCTCGTCAAGGTCCGCGCTGTGCCAGGTTCCGCCGAGGCGGCGGAGGTGGTAGCTGATGACCCCGTTGTCGCCGCCGAGGTCCAGCCAGGTCTGGTTGACCGGCACCTTGGCGCCGATCATCTGGGCGATCTCGGCCAGCTTGGCCTGTTTCAGCAGCGACTTTTCGAACAGCTTGAGATGCCAGTCGTCCGGGGCCGGGGCTTCGGGTTCTGGCGTCGGATCGTTCATGTCGCTTTTATACCGGGCCGGGCCGCCGCGGTCCAGCCGGCTTTCCCGCCCGCGCCGGGTCCGGCGCCTACTCCGTCTCCACCCGGTACAACCACGGCCCGGCGCCGGCGGCCGTCTGGTCCGTGTGCACGTTCAACGGGGGCGTGGCGGGCAGATTGGTGAACACGCCCTCGAATACCCCCTGCAAATTGGCGGACCGGGAAAGGTCGTACTGCTTGCCGGCGACGCTGGACCACCGGACCACGGATCCCGAAACCTGAACCCGGACCCCTACCAGTTCGAACACCGAGAGCGCGTCGAGCGGGTCGGTGCCGGCCCGGATTTCCTCGCCGTCGCTCGACCGGTCCCCGTCGCTGTCGGCCCGGACCGGGCTGGTGCCGATCGCCAGTTCGTTGGTGTCCTTCAACCCGTCGCCGTCGCTGTCGGCGTCCGGATGGGCCCGCTCGTAGGCGCCCATGTCCCAGGCGGCCGCCCCGTCGTGGTTGCCGTCGAGCGGGCGCGGCACACCGTCGAGGTCCACGGCCACGGCCGGCAGGTTGGTGCCGGTGTCCACGCAAGGCGATCCGGCTTGCAAATGATAATCACCCGCGTCCGCGGCGGCGAACAGGGGATCGAGATCTATGTTGCCCGCGCCGGGCGGCAACGGATCCGCGCAGGTGAACAGGAAAGTTCCGCTGTTCCAGTTGCTGGAGCTGGTCGTGCCGATGTTGCCGAACACGATGGAATTCCGCACGCTAGCGACCCCATCCCAGTACATCCCTCCCCCGTAGACCGCGCGATTGCTGACGATCGTGCACTGCTCCACCACCGTGTTCCAGCCGTACACGCCGCCGCCGAAGGCATTGCCGCAGGTTACGGAGTTATCGCGAATCAGGCAGTTTCGGATAATGGCATTCAACGCATAAATGCCGCCGCCGCGCGACGCGCTGCCCGAGCAGGCGGTGTTGCTGACGACGATGCAGTTCTGAAGCAGGCCGGCGGTCATCTTGACCCCGGCGCCCTCGCCCAGGGCGTCGGTCTTCCCGCGCATGATGGTGAACCCGTCCACCACGGCCTGCGCGTGAGTGATCAACACGCACTGCACCTTGTTCGACGCGTCCATGATGGTGACCTCCGGCCCGTTCACGCCGCGCAGCGTGACGGAGTTTGTGACGCGCACGCTGTTCGTGATCACGTAGATTCCGTTGGTCACGAGGACCAGGGTTCCGGTACCGGCGACGCTCAACGCCGCGTGGATGCTGGTGGCCGCCATCGCCCACGTGGAATACGGCGGGGTGTGGCTGCCGCCCGGCGAAACGTACAACACCAGGGGCTCCACGCGGATGTATTGCGGCCGCGTGAAGACGGCGGTCTCGCCGGCCGTGTTGCTCACGGCCAGTTGCACGGTGTAGTACTGCGCCGAGGAGTAGGTCGTGGTGGCCGAGTGGCGCCCCGCCCCGGAAAGATCCGCGACTCCGTCCCCGTCGAAGTCCCAGCCGTAATAGTTGATGTTGGTTTCCAGGCCATCGGCAAAGCCGTTGAAAACAACCGTCAGCGGCGCGCGTCCGGCGGTGGGCGCGCCCTGGAATGTGCAGGTCAGCGCGTCGCTGCGGTACTCGTAGCAGCCGACGTCCACGAGGGTGTTGAACAGGCGCGGGCTCCCGTCGAGATCGGCCGCCCCCGCCATCCACGCCAAGTTGGTCCCCGCATCGCGGCAGGGCGAGGCGGCCGTCAGCCGGTAGTCGTTGGTGGCGACAAACTGCGGGTTGTTGGTGAAGTTCCCGGTCCCGCCGGGCAGGGGCGTGGAGCAGGTGTGCGTCGCGGCGATGGACAGGTAGTTCGGGTCGAAGCTGGCGGTGTTGAAGAGCACGATGCAGTTGACGACCGTGCCGCCCTGGATCCCGCCGGCGTTGCTGTAGGCGCTGTTGCGGACCACGGTGCAGTTCTCGATCACGGCGCCGGACGCGGCGCTGACGCCGCCGCCCTGCGCGGCGCTTGTGCTTGGCGCCCGGTTTCCGACGACGAGGCAGTTGCGCAGCGTGCCGCCGGTCATCCGCACGCCGCCCCCGGCCGAACCCCCGGCCGTCGCGCGGTTGCTGATGACCCAACAGTTCTGGACCAGGCCGGCGGACATGTACACCCCGCCGCCGGAGGTGGCCACGCTGTTGGTGATCATGAACCCCGAGACCACCGCGCCCGTGCTGGACAGGCTAAAGGCCCGTACGGCCCCGTTCCCGTTGAAGACGGTCACCGTCGGCCCGTTCACCGACTGGAACAAAACACTGTTGGAGATGACCACTTGCGCGGTCAGCACGTACACCCCGTTGGAAACCAGCACGGTGCTGCCGTCCCGCGTCGCCGCCGTCGTGTCGGCCGGGTTCGTCGCCGCCGTCGCCCACGTGGCGTACGGAAATACCGGCGTGCCGCCGGGCGCCACGTGGACCACGGAGGGATAGACGCGGATGTAGTCCGCCTGCCGGAAGGCCGCGCGCGCGCCCGAGCCGTTGCTGACCACCAGCGAAACATCATAGAACCCGGGATCGTACACGTTGGTCACGACGGCCAGCCCGGGCCCTTCCAGGTCCGGCGCGCCGTCGTCGTCGAAATCCCAGCCGTAGTACGTGATCGCCGCATCCGCGCCCCCGACGAAGCCGGTGAATACCACGGCGAGCTGGTCCCAGCCCGACCGCGGGCCGCCCAGCAGGGTGCATTGCAGCGCGGTCGGGTAGTGCTCGAACGCGCCCATGTCCACGATGCCCACCCGGATGCGCGGGTTGCCGTCCAGGTCCGTCTCGCCGCCCATCCAGGGGTCGTTCAGCCCCGTGTTCACGCACGGCGAGGAATCGGTCAGCCGGAAATTGGCTGCCCCGGGATCCGCGAAGAGCGGGTCGGCGTCGGTGTTGCCGACCCCGGCGACGAGCGACGTGGTGCAGGAGTATCGCCACGCCCCGTTGGCCGTGCCCAGGTGGTTCTGCAGGAACGCGTCGTCATAGTTGTACTGGACCACGCAGTTCTCCACGACGCCGCGGGAGGTGTGATGGATCCCGCCCCCGCCGCCCAGGCCGATCAACTGGTTGCTGACCACCGTGCAGTTCTGGAGGATACCTCCGTCGTAGAACAGCACGCCCGCGCCGTAGGCGTACGACGCGGAGGTGTACCCGGTGACCACGTTCCCGGCGACCAGGCAATTGCGCGCGTAACTGTCGTCGGCGGTGGTAAAAAACAGCCCCCCGCCGCCGTAGTTGCCGCTGCTGCGGGCCTCGTTGTTGACGATCCGGCAGTTCAGCACCAGGTTGTCGTCGTTTTCGACGGACACCCCGGCGCCGCGGGAGGAGTTTCCCCACACGACATTGCCGGTCACCACGCAGTTTTCCAGCGTCGCGGAACCGCGCAGCCGGGCCCCGCCGCCGGCGGCGTTGTTGTTGGTCACCAGGTTGAACCCGATGAAGCAATCGCGGACCACGCTGTCCCGATCGATTTGGATGCCGCCGCCCCCGCACGAGGTGAAGGAAATCGTGAAATTGGAGTTGCTGACAATCGTGCAGGATTCGACCAGTCCCTCCTCCACGTTGATGCCCCCGCCGAAGCGGGCGGCGTTCCAATAGACCTGGCAATGGCGGGCGGTGCCCCCGTCCGTGATATGCATCCCGCCGCCCCAGCCGTACGCGAGGTTTTCGTGGATGGTGGAGTTGACCACCTCGCCGCCCGCCCGGCAGAGCACGCCCCCGCCATCGTTGCCCGTCCAGTTGTACCAGATGTTGCAGTTGCTCACCACGCCGCCTTCGTACAGGTACACGCCGGCGCCGCCGCTGAAGGCGTAGTTCTCGTACACCCAGCAATCGCGCAGCGTGCCGGCGTACTCGATGTAGGCGCCCCCGCCCTCCTCGAATCCGCCGCCGGTCAGCGACAGCCGCTCCACGACGGCGTTGGAATGGCTGATCCAGAAACACCCCTCGTCGTCGCCCTGCCGGTCCACGATGGTCACGGCCGGGCCGTTGACGCTGGTCACCGTGACGGCATTGGTCACCCAGGTCCAGTCGGGCGTGTAGTACGTGCCGTTGGTGAGCAGCACCGTGTCGCCCGGCGCGCAGGCGTCCACCGCGTCCTGGATATTCGTCGCCGCCGTCGCCCAGCTCGTGAACGGCGGCGCGGCGCCGGGATTGACCGGCACGACGTAATGCGTGGTCTGCGCCGGGGCCGCGCCGGCGAAGAGGAGGTTTCCAATGATTGGAAAAACAAACGCCCCTGTTTTCCAAGGCTTGGAACTTTTCATGGCTCGCTCCTTTTTCAAGTCGTCTTGTCTGTAAAGCCGCCGCCGGAGATCCCGCGCTTTTCCGCCGACAGAGCGGCGGAACTACAACGAACGATCCCGTAGCTCCAGCCCTCCGTTGTAGCTCCGGCGCTCCGTCGCCGGAGCTTCCACACGCTTGTCGCCATTTCCTTTCCGCCGACAGAGCGGCGGAACTACAAACTCCTTTCAATCGCCATGCTTTTCCGCCGGCGGAGCGGCGGAACTACAAGGCGCTGTACCTCCGGCGCTCCGTCGCCGGAGAGATTCGTCAAAAAGCTATCCGTTCGATCTCCCCCTGATACGGCCAATCCTCGGCCCGATCTGCCAACCCGGCGCGCACGGGATTTTGAGCCACGTACTCCCATTTCTCCGAGTAGTTTTCTCCCGAACGCAGGAGATGGTCGAAAAAACCCTCCTGCCAATGGGGTTTCGAATGGCCCAGCGCCAGCAGTCTCTTCCCCATGTTGGATCGAAGCGACTGTACCCAGCGAGCCAAGATGATGCCCTCCGCCGGCATGGCCACAAACAGATGCGTGTGATCCGGCATGATGACATACCGGCCCACAGCGACATCGTAATCCGCGGCCTTTGCGCAGAAGCCTTGAAACGCTTCATGAACCGGCGCACAGGCCAGCATCGGCCGGCGGGCATGGGTATTGAATGTGACCAGGTAGAACGGCCGTGCGCAGGCGAAGACCTGGCTCAACCTTGGCGGTCGATGACGCATAAGCCCAGCCTCTCGCTTTTTTTCCGCCGACGGAGCGGCGGAACTACAAGGCGTTGTAGCTTCGGCCCTCCATTGTAGCTCCGGCGCTCTGCCGCCGGAGCTTCCACACGCTTGTCGCCATTTCCTTTCCGCCGACAGAGCGGCGGAACTACAAACCTTATTCCAATTCAATCCGGTAATTCCACGGCCCGGTCCCGACCGCCGTGGTGTCCGTCACGGTGTTCATCGGGGCGGCGCCGGGGATGCCCGTGAAGACCGGCGTCCAGACGTGCTGCGGCAGGTTCGTCGCGCGCGAAAGCATGTACGACTTGCCGTTCACACTCGACCAGTTCACCACGTTCCCCGAACCCCGAACCCTGAACCCTGCCACCTCAAACACCGACATCGCGTCCAGCGGATCGGTCCCGGCCAGGATTTCCGCCCCATCACTCATCCGGTCGACATCCGTGTCGGCGAGCACCGGGCTGGTGCCGATCGCCAGCTCGTTGGTGTCGCGCAGGTTGTCGCCGTCGCTGTCGGCTTCGGGATGGATCAACTCGTAGGCGCCCATGTCTTGAAGCGCGATCCCATCGTTGTTGCCGTCCAGGGGGCGGGGATTTCCGTCCATATCCGCCTCCGGCAGGTTCGTCGGCGACCCCGCGTCCACGCAGGGCGAGTTGGTGGGAAGACGGAAATCAAAAGCATCCGGATTCACGAACAGCGGGTCGCTTGAAAGGTTGCCCGTTCCGGCGGGCAGGGGCGCGGCGCAGGAGTACGTCCACACGCCGCCGGAGTAATTCGAGTAGGTGGCCGGGCCGGTGTTGCCGTAGACGATCGTGTTGACGAGGTTCGCGGCCGTGGAGGCGTAATAGCCTCCGCCCCAGAGGGTGCCATACGTACGATTGCGCGCGATGGTGCAGTGGCGGATCTGGCCGCCCCGGCTGTAGACGCCGCCCCCGTTGCCCCCGCAGGAGTTGCTGTAGATCAGGCAGTTTTCCAGCACTTGAGCGCCGATATTCGCCCCGCCGCCGCCGGCCAGCGCGTAATTGGCTTGAATCCGGGTGTCGCGCACCACGCCGCCGGCCAGGTTCAGGTACACCCCGCCGCCCTGGTCCCCCGTGTTGCACATCAGGACGCACCGGGTCACCAGGCCGGTCGAGTTCACGTACACGCCGCCCCCGCGGTTGGTCGCGTAGCTGGAGGAGACGATGCAGTTCGAGAGGGTTCCGCTGTAGAGGTACACCCCGCCGCCCTGGTAGGCCCGGCCCCGGGTCAGGGTCAGGCCCTCGACCAGGGCCTCGGGATGGTTCAGCGTCAGGCAACGCCCCGTGTTCTGGGCGTCCACCACCGTGGATGTCGGGCCGTTGACCGAGCGCAGGGCCGCAGCCACCGAGAGATCGAGGGGCGACCGAATCGCATAAACTCCATCGGTGACGAGCACCTGCGACCCATGCCACGCCGCGCCGACGGCGGCGACCAGGTCCGTCGCGGCGCCGGCCCAGTTGGTGTAGGGATACTGGTGCGCGCCGCCGGGCGCGGCGTAGGCGACGAGCGGCGCGACGGTGACCAGGTTCGTGCGCGTCCGTTGGCTGACTTCGCCGGCGGCGTTGCTGACCGCGAGCGCCACGGTATAGCGGCCGGCGGCCTCGTACAGCTGGGTCACCACGCCGAGCCCATAGCCCTGGGCATCCCAAATCGAGTCCCCATTGCAGTCCCACTGATAGTATAGCCCGCTCGTGTTCGTGCCGGTGACATAGCCGGTAAACACCACCCACAGGGGCTGCAACCCGACGAGCGGGTCGGCGGACGGATTACAGGCCAACGCGCCGTAAGCGTATTCGTAGGCGCCCATGTCGGTGACTTCATTAAGAATGCGCGGTGAGCCGGCGAGGTCCGTCGCGTTGGTCATCCAGGTTTGGTTGGTGCCGCGATCGAGGCCGGGGGAGCCCGGCAGCAGGCGGTAATCGCCGGCGCCGGCCTCGGCGAATTCCGGATCGCGGTCCGTGTTGCCCGTCCCCGCCGGCAGGGGCGAGGCGCACGTATGCTGATAAACGCCGCCGAGATAATCGGGCGAGACGGGCGCGGAGTTGAAGCGCACGATGCTGTTGCGCACCGTGCTGTTACCCGAGACGTGCGCCAGGCCGCCGCCCGACGTGCCGGCCGAGTTGTCGCAGACGGTCGAACTCTCCAGCGTCGATGAACCGCCGGAAAGATACAGGCCGCCGCCTTGCGTGGTGGCCTGGTTGCGATGGACCAGGCAGTTGCGGACGGCCCCCCCCAGGGCCCAGACGCCGCCGCCGGAGCTGGCCCGGTTGGAATAGACCTGGCAGGCCTGGAGCGTTCCCGCGCCGGAGATGCGCACGCCCCCGTTCGTGTGGCTGTGAATCCGCGAGCGCTGGAGCACGCCGCCTTCCATGCAGGCGCCGCCGCCCCAGCTTTCGCCGGAGCGCGTCGAGTTGCTCCAGATCTCGCAGTCGGTGGCCTCGCCGCCGTTCTCAAAGTACAAGCCCCCGCCGGTATTATCGCTGCGGTTGCCCGTCACGACGCAGTTGGAGACCAACCCATAGCGCTCGAAGAACACGCCCCCTCCGTAGTCCGCCCGCCCGCCGCGGATGGTCAGGGCGCTGACCCGGGCGCCGGGATGGCAGAGGTAGAAACAGCGCGAGGTGTTGCCGCCGTGCACGATCACGTCCGTCACGCCGCCCTGGCCTTCGAAGGCGACCGCGCGATCCACGAAGAGTTCGGTGCGAAGGCGATGGGTGCCCGTCCCGACGAAGATGCGCGTGCCGGCCACCGCCGCCGCGTACGCCGCGTGCGGATTGGTCGCCGCCGTGACCCAGTTCGTGAACGGGAAGCTGTGCGCGCCGTTCGTCGCCACGTAGGCATTCTCCGGCCCGACGCTGACGCCGCCGGCTTGCAGGGTCGTGACCGACCCGGAGGCGTTGCTGACGGCCAGCGAGACATTGAAGAGGCCGAAGCCGGCATACAGATTGGTCACCACGGACAAGCCATACCCTTCGATTTCAACGGCCCCGTCGCCGTTGAAATCCCACTGGTAGTACAAGCCCGCCGTGTCCGCGCCGGCCACGGCGGCGGTGAACACCACCTGCAATGGGAAAAAGCCCTCCGCCGGATTCGCCACCGGGTTGCACGCGAGCGGGCCGCTCGCGGGATCGAGTTCGAAAGCCCCCCGGTCCACCGTGCCGTTCAGGATGCGCGCCTGGCCGGCCAGGTCCACGGCGTTGGTCATCCAGTCCTCGTTGAACCCGTCGTCCACGCCCGGCGAGCCGGGCAGGAGGGCATAGTTTCCGGCGGCGGCATTGACGAACTGCGGGCGGCGCTCGTCGTTGCCCTCGCCCGGCAGCGGCGGGGTGGAACAGGAATACGCGGTATCCCCGCCCGTCACGTAGTGGTTGGGGTTGGCGTCCAGCGTAGTGTTGTCCACAAGGATGCTGTTGAGCAGCAAGCCCGCCGACTGGCGAAGCCCGCCGCCGTAGTAGGCCTCGTTGCTGACCACGGTGCAGTTGAGCACCCGGGCCGCCGCGTTGACGAGGCAGACGCCGCCGCCCTGCACGGCGAAGTTGCCGGCCAGGAAGCCGCTTAGGACGTCCGATACGCCGGACACATACACGCCGCCGCCGAAGCTGCCGCCGGCCGCCGAAATATCCAGGTTGCCCGTGATGCGGCACACCGAAACCGTCGAATTGACGCAATACACGCCGACCCCGTACACGGTGTCGTCCTCCAGTTCGACCCGATTGCCGGACACCGTGCACGATTCCATCCGGCTGCCGGAGGACATGCACACGCCGCCTCCGTAGGCGTTGTTGTTCACGGTTTCCAGGTAATTGCCGCGCACCTCACTGTCCGTCAGCCGTCCCGCCGACAGATACACGCCGCCGCCGTATCCCTGGTCATCCGCGGCGTACAACGAATTGGAATAGACCGTGCATCCGGCGATTTCCGCGTTGATGCCCATGATGCCGCCGCCGTATCCGTTGGCAGAGGCTCCCGCAGTGGCGTAATTCACGGCCACCACGGTGCCTGTAATGACGCTCGCGTAGGCGGCGATGCCGCCGCCGGACGCTTCGTCATCCGCGGAAGCCAGCCGGTTGGAGGCCACGAGACAGTCGATCACCCGGCTGCCGGCGTCGGCCCAGATGCCGCCGCCCTCGGCAAAATATCCGCTGGAATACCCGTTGTTCGCGCACACGCTGCAGCGCTCCGCCGCGGAGGTTTCCATGTACAGTCCGACCCCATAGAGGCTGCCCCCGCCGGCCTCGCGCAGCACGTTGGTGGCGATGCGGCAAGCCCGGACGAGCGCGCCGCTGACGGCGTACACGCCGCCGCCCATCAACATGTCGCCGGTGGCCGACTCGATCCGGTTGCTGCTGACGTCGCTGTCGGTCAGGAGTCCCCCTTCCATGTACACCCCGGCGGCGGAATTGGACGCGCGGCAGGTGTACACCGCGCAATTGGTGATCGTCGCGCCGAGCGAGTAGACGCCCGCGCCCTGCGCGGCGGCGCCCCTGATGATCACCAACCCGTCGAGGTGCGCGGCCGACGAGCCCAGATCGAAACAGCGGCACTGGCCTTGGCCGTCCACGACGACCGGGCCCCGCCCGTGGACGCTGCGGATCGCGATGCCGTTGGTCACCTGGATCGGCGCGGTGACCGCGAAGACGCCATCCGTCACCAGCACCGAGTCGCCTGCCGTTGATGCATCCACCGCGTCCTGGATGTTCGTCGCCGCCGTCGCCCAGCTGGTGTACGGCGGCGCCGCGCCGGGATTGACCGGCACGACGTAGCGCGTGGTCTGCGCCCGGGCGGAACACGAGACGAAAAGGCCGAGAACCCCCAGCGTGAAACGGCTTCTGAACATGCGCCCCTCCCTGATTCTGAAGCCATCCTACCGGCCCCGACCGCCAAGACAAGCCCTCATTGCCCCGGGCGGCCAACAGCCCGCCGGAGTGTTCCGCGAAGGGCAAGAGAAAAGAGCTTCCAACACCCGGGAATCCGGGGTATGATGCATTTCGATCATTGGAAAAGAAGGAATGTGTTTTTCCAGGGTTTGGAAAAGGTGTTTTCCCGCCCTGGAATCCTTTTTTTAGAAGAAACGAAGGAGAGAAGTCATGGATTCGAACATCAACACCATCACCGTCACGCTCGAGGACGGATCGCAAGTCCGCTGCGCCGCCGGCACCCCCGTCGCCGCCATCCTGCCCCAGCGCCGCTCGAAGGAGGGCCTGGAATACCTCGGCGCGCTCGTCAACAACGACGCCGTCTCGCTGTCCTACCCGCTGGAAGTGGACAGCCGCGTCTCGCTGCTCACCCGGGCGGACTCGCACGGGTTCCGCATCTACCGCCGCTCGGTCTGCTTCCTGCTCGGCAAGGCCGTGAAAGCCCTGTTCCCGGACGCGCGCTTCGCGGTGGAGCACTCGATGAGCGACGGGTTCTATTGCAGCTTCGAGCTGGACGGCAAGACGATCTCGAAGGAGCAGCTCGCCGCGCTCGACCGCCACATGCGCGAGACGGTGGAGCGCGACGTGCCCGTCGAGCGGCGCAAGATCGCCTTCACGGAGGCCGTCGAGCAGTTCGAGCGCGAAAAGCAATGGGACAAGTACAATCTGCTCCGCTACCGCAACCCGCCCAAGATCGTGACCTACTGGTGCGAGGGCTTCTCCGACCTGGCCCACGGCCCCCTGGCCGGCAGCACGGGCGTCCTGTCGCTGTTCAAGCTGATCCCCTACACGCCCGGCTTTGTCCTCCAGTTCCCGGAGCGCGAGACACCCAAGGACCTGTCCGAGTTCGTGCCGCAGCCCCAACTGTTCCAGATCTTCAAGGAGCACAAGGAGTGGGGCCGGATCCTCGGGGTCAACACCGTGGGCCGCCTGAACGAGATCATCGCCAACAAGGAGATCGGCGACTTCATCAAGATCGCCGAGGCCTTCCACGAGAAGAAGATCGCGCGCATCGCGGACCACATCCACCAGCACAAGGACGAGATCAAGTGGATCCTGATCGCCGGCCCGTCGTCCTCGGGCAAGACCACGTTCGCCAAGCGGCTGGCCGTCCAGCTCCGGGTGAACGGGCTGCGCCCGGTGACGATCTCGGTGGACAATTACTTCGTCAGCCGGGACCGGACGCCGAAGGACGAGAACGGCGAGCCGGACTTCGAGAACATCGAGACCCTGGACCTGCCCCTGCTCAACGAGCACCTGGCCACGCTGGACCGCGGGGAGCAGGTGGAGATGCCCTATTTCAACTTCGAGAAGGGCGACCGCGAGTTCCGGGGCGAGACCATGAAGATCGAGCCGGACCAGATGGTGATCGTCGAGGGCATCCACGGCCTGAACCCGCGGATGACCGAGGCCGTCCCGCCGGCGCACAAGTTCAAGATCTACATCAGCGCCCTGACCCAGCTGAACCTCGACTCGAACAACCGGGTGTCCACGACCGACAACCGGCTCGTGCGCCGGCTGGTGCGCGACCACAACTTCCGGGGGAACCCGGCGCTGATGACGCTCGGCATGTGGCCCAGCGTGCGGCGCGGGGAGAAGAAATGGATCTTCCCGTTCCAGCACGAGGCCAACATCGCGTTCAACTCGGCGCTGGATTACGAGCTCGCGGTGCTCAAGCCCTTTGTCGAGCCCCTGCTGGCCGAGGTCAAGCCCGTCCACCCGCAGTACGCCGAGGCGCGCCGGATGCAGGACTTCCTGTCGAGTTTCCTGGGCGTGTCGGCCGGGCTCGTGCCCCCGACCTCGCTGTTGAGGGAATTCATTGGCCGCAGCAGCTTCAGCTACTAAAGGGCGCCGCGCCGTTGTAGCTCCGGCGCTCCGCCGCCGGAGAAGGGGAGCCGTCTTTCCCGCCGCAGGCCAGGCGAAACATCCGGAATCTTTCCGCCGACGGAGCGGCGGAACTACAGGCGGCCGGCTGCTGATGTTCGACCTGGACGGGACGCTCCTCGACACCCGCCACGACCTGGCGACCGCGGTCAACGCCGTGCGCGCCGGCTACGGTCTCCGCCCCCTGGCGGTCTCGACCGTCACCCGCTTCGTCGGCGACGGCCTGGTCGAACTCGTGCGCCGGGCCCTGCCGGGGCGCGACCAGGACATCCCCGAGGCCGTCGAGCGCTGCCGCCGTCTCTATCACCGGCACATGCTCGACCGCACCGCGCCCTACCCCGGCGTGGTCTCCGGACTGCGCCGCCTGAAGAAGGCCGGGTACCGGCTGGCCCTGGTCAGCAACAAGCCCGCCGCGGGCTGCCGGCGGCTGCTCCGCCACTTCGGCCTCGCGCGGCTGTTCGACCGGGTCTCGGGCGGCGATTCCACCGAGCGGCGGAAGCCGCACCCCGAGCCGTTGCGAATCACGATGCGCGCGCTGGGCTTCCGGCCGGACGAGTCGTGGATGATCGGCGATCACAAGACCGACCTGGAGACCGCGCGCCGCGCCGGCGTGCGCAGCGTCTTCCTGACCCGCGGCATGGGCCGGCGCGGGGGCCACCGGTCCCACCGGACCTTCGCGCGCTTTTCCGAGTTGACGGCTTTTTTCCTGCGCCCGTATGCTGGAACCCGATGACAAGGAGACTGCCATGCTCAAACGGATAATCGCCCTCGCCGCCGTCGCCGCCCTTCCCGCCATGGGGGAAACCCCGGACGCCGAAGAAACGCCCGCCCCGGGGCCCGCGACGGTCTCCGTCACGTTCGCCGAGAACGGCGGGGAACAGTCCGTGCGCCTGGCGCCCGGCCAGGTCGTGGAGATCGCGCTGCCCGGCAACCCGACCACCGGCTACGGCTGGACCCTGGAGAAGTTCGACGCGCAGGACATCCTGGCCCGGCCCATGGAAGAGGACTTCCAGGCCGCGGCGCCCCAGCGGCTCGGGGCCGGGGGCGTCTTCCGGTTCCGCTTCACCGCGGCCCGGGCGGGCTCGACCACGATCCGCTTCCTCTACCGCCGCGCCTGGGAGAAGGACGTCGCGCCGCTGTACATCGCCGACTTGAGCGTGACGGTGGAATAGCCACCGCGTCCTATTCCGGCCGGTGGTTCTCCGGCGGCCGCGCGGACGGCTTCGGGGCGGGCCGCTCGACGTTGGAGTAGAGCTCCGCGCCGTTCTCCGCGTGGACGATGGTGAACTCCTCCATGTGCCGCGCGGGATCGGAGACGAACGTCAGGCGCCCGCCGTGCTTCTGCTCGATCTCCACGAGCGTCGCCTCGTCCTCCTTGCGCAGCCGGTCCATGACGACGGGGTTGACGCTGACCTTCAACGGCACGCCGTGGTGCCGCCGGAGGGCCTCGACGATATGCCGCTGGATCTCGACGCTCATGCTCAAGGTGGACTTCACCTTGCCGCGCCCCTCGCAGTAGGGGCAGTCCATGTAGGTGGTCGCCCGGATGCTTTCCTCCATGCGCTGGCGGGTCATCTCGAGCAGGCCGAGCTGCGAGATCGCCAGCACGTTCGTGCGGGCGCGGTCGTTGCGCAGGGCCTCCTTGAGGGTCTTGTGCACGGCGTTCTGGTGGCGGCGGTGCTTCATGTCGATGAAGTCGATGACCACCAGGCCGCCGATGTTGCGCAGGCGCAGCTGGCGGGACACCTCGCGGGCGGCCTCGGTGTTGACCTGGAGGATGGCCTCCTCCTGCGTGTTGCCGCCCTTGTGGCGGCCGGTGTTGACGTCGATGGCCACGAGGGCCTCGGTCTCGTCGATGACGATGTACCCGCCGGACTTGAGCCAGACCTTGCGGCGGAAGGCGTTCTCGAGCTGGCGCTCGACCTCGAAGTGCTCGAAGATCGGCACGGCGCCGTCGTAGAGCTTGATGCGGCCGCGGGCGCGGCGCGAGACGCGGGCGACCAGGTCGCGGATGTGGTCGTAGGCCTCGCGGGAGTCGATGACGATCCGGTCGACGTCCTCGGTCAGGGAGTCGCGGACGACGCGCTCGACGAGGTCGGGCTCGTGGTAGACGCAGCACGGCGCCGGCAGGGTGCGGATGCGCTCCTCGACTTCCTTCCAGGTCTCCAGCAGCACGCGCACGTCCCGGACGAAGCTGACCTTGCGCGCGCCCTCGCCGGCGGTGCGGACGATCAGCCCGATGTTCGGGAGCTGCGGCAGGCGGGCGAGGACCTTCTTCAGCCGATCGCGCTCCTTGCCGTCGTCGATCTTGCGCGAGACCCCCTTGAGGTTGCTGCCGGGCATCATGACCAGGTAGCGGCCCGGGATGCTCAAGTTGGCTGTCACGCGCGGGCCCTTGGTGCCGATGGCCGCCTTGGTGACCTGGATGACGATTTCGGACCCGATCGGGAACCGCTTGGCCATCTCGCCGGGCGCGAAGCGTTTCTGCCGGTCGGAGCGCTGGCGCTGGATGCCCTCCTCGGCTTCCAGCCGCACGGAGTCCTCCGGGATCATGTCCCAGTAGTGGACGAAGGCGTTCTTCTTCATGCCGATGTCCACGAAGGCGGCCTGGAGGCTGTCCTCGATGTTCTGGATGCGCCCCTTGAAGATGCTGCCGACGATATGCTCCTCGCCGGAGCGCTCGATGTAGAACTCCTCCAGGTTGCCCTCTTCCATGACGGCGACCCGCGTCTCGAGGCTCTCGACGTTGACGATGATCTCTTTATGAATCGTTTTCTTTCCCATCAGCTTGGCCATGAAGGACCACATGTTCTTTTCTCCTTACAGTGCATACCGGCGCGCGTAGACGCTCTGGGTCAGGCCCAGGCCCGCCATCATGGTCAGCATGGAGGATCCCCCGTAGCTGATCAGCGGCAACGGCAGGCCGGTGATGGGCAAGAGCCCGATGGTCATCGCGATGTTCACAAACACCTGGCTGAACAGCAGTCCGGTCACGCCCACGGCCATGAGCCGGCCCGCCCGGTCCCGGGCCTCGACGGCGGCCCGGATGCCTCCTCCCAATACGACGGCGTACAACGACAGCAGGATCGCCGACCCCACGAACCCCTTCTCCTCGGCGATCACGGAATACACGAAATCGGTGGGCGCGACGGTGCGGGGCAGGAAGCCCAGCACGTTCTGCTTGCCCTCCAGGTAGCCCTTGCCCCACAGCTTGCCGGAGCCGACGGCGATCTCCGACTGGATCTTGTTCCAGCCGGCGCCCAGCGGGTCGCGGCCGGGGTTGAGGAACACGTGGACGCGCTCCTTCTGGTAGTCGTCCATGGCCAGCCAGCCGAGCGGGGCCATCAGCAGGCCGATCAGCCCCAGCACGAACAGGTGGCGCAGGGGCGTGCCCGCCACGAAGAGCATCAGCGCGGTCACGGGGACCAGGACCATCGCCGTGCCGAGGTCCGGCTCCTTGACGATGAGCAGGAACGGCAGGCCCATCAGGACCAGGGCGCGCACGAGCGTGCCGGAGTGCTGCACGTCGCGGCCCGGGCGGCCGAGGAAGCGCGCCAGCATGACGATCAGCGCCAGCTTGGCGAACTCCGAGGGCTGGATACGGACGCCGAACACGGAAAGCCACCGGTAGGCGCCGTAGACCTTGGTGCCCATGACCAGCACGAGGATCAGCAGCACGAGGCTCGCGCCGTAGAGCCAGCCCGCGGCGGCGCGCAGGCGGCGGTAATCGGTCAGCGCGCACAGCAGGAACGCCGCGATCCCGAGCCCGGCCCAGAGAATCTGCCGGCGGTAAAAGCCCGGCACGGGCAGGTCGTCGCCGCGGTACGAGGCGCTGTACACGAACGCCACGCCGGCGCCCAGCAGGAGCAGGACGGCGAGCACGAGGAACCAGTCCATCCTCTTCAGCAGCCATCTGGCGGTGGTCCAGTCCATGGGCGTCATCCCCGCGCCGGCGCGGCGGTCTCGAACAGTCCTTTCAGCACGTGCTGCATGACGGGCGCGGTCGTCCGCCCGCCGGTGTCGGCCTCCTCGAGCACGAGGGCAATGGCGTAACGCGGCGAATCGAAGGGCGCGAAGCAGATCATCCAGCCCAGCTTCAGGCCGCTGCCCTTCTTCCCGTATTCCGCGGTGCCGGTCTTGCCGGCGGCGTCCGTCTCCGGGATCTGCGCGAGCCGGCCGGTGCCGTGGGGCGACATGACCACGTCGCGCATGCCCTGGCGCACGAGCCGGATCGCGTCCGGCGGCAGGGCGACGCGGACGGAGGGCGCGGGCGGCAGCCGCTCGAAGGCCTCCGCGCCGGGCGCGCGGCTGCCCAGGACCAGCCGCGGCGCGTGCAGCGTGCCGCCGTTGGCCAGCGTCGCCGTCAGCAGCGCCATCTGCAGCGGCGTCACGGAGAGGAAGCCCTGCCCGATGGAGAGGTTGCAGGTGTCGCCGTTGCGCCAGCCGTCGCGGAACGTTTCGCGCTTCCACTCGTCGCTGGGCAGCAGGCCGGCGTACTCGCCCTCGAGCCCGATGCCGGTCGCCCGGCCCAGGCCCAGCGCCGCGGCCGCCCCGCGGATGGCGTCCAGCCCGCACTGGAGGCCCAGCTGGAAGAAGTAGACGTTGCAGGAGCGCTCGATCGCCTGGCGCAGGTCCAGCGCCCCGTGCCCGGGCGTGAACCAGCAGGCGAAGCGCGCGCGGCCCAGGTTGAAATAGCCCGGGCAGGAAAACGTCGTGCGCGGCGTTCCCTTCCCCGAGGCGAGCGCCGCCAGCGCGACGACCGGCTTGAACGTGCTGCCGGGCGAGTAGCGCGAGGCGATGGCGCGGTTCAGCAGCGGGCGGTGCTCGTCCTCGTTGATGAGCTTCCAGTCCTCCGCGGGCAGGACGGGCGTGAAGCGGTTGGGATCGAAGCCCGGCGAACTGGCCATGGCCAGGACGTCGCCCGTGGACGGGTCCACGATGACGCCGGCGCCGACGTGCCCCGCGAGCGCGCGGTCGAGGACCTGCTGGGCGCGCATGTCGAGCGACAGCAGCAGGTCGCGGCCGGCGGCGGCCTTCTGCGTGCCGAGGTCCTTGAAGCGGAACCCGGACACGTCGACGAGCAGCAACTGGCCGCCGGCCCGCCCGCGCAGGGCCTCGTCGTAGCGCTTCTCCAGGCCCGCGCGGCCGACCAGCTCGGGGATGTAATAGTGGAAAGCCTCCTCTTCCGTCGGCGGGTCCGCGCGGCCGCAGTACCCCAGGACGTGGCAGGCCGCCGCCCCGAACGGGTACTCGCGCACGGCCTCCGCGCTGATCTCCACGGCGGACAGGCCGAGGCCCTGCTCGGAGAGCCGGGCCAGCGCGGTCTCGCTCACGTCGCGCCAGACCGGCAGCGGCAGCGGCAGGCGGTAGCGGATGTGGTTGCGGATTTCCTCCGCGGTGACCTGCCGCGGGAGGCCGAGTTTCCGCGACAGGTCGTCGAGGAGGGCCTCGACGCGAACGATGGTGTTGCTCCACTTGCCCGGGCGGCGCAGTTCCTCGAGGTAGAGGGAGATCGTGTAGCCCGAGCGGTTGTCGGCGACGCAGCGGCCGCGGCGGTCGAACATCCGGCCGCGCAGGCCGGGCAGGCGCACGCGGCGCACGCTCTGCCTTTCCAGGCCGGCCTCGTAGGTCGCCCCGCGCGCGACCTGCATCTGCCAGAGCGCGTAGAGCAGGCCGCCGAACGCGGCCAGCATGAGCCAGAGCGCCACCCGCGCGCGCCACTGTTCCTCGTCGAGCAGGTCGCGGAGGGCCATCAGGCGGCCTCCTCGGGAAGGTGGCCCAGCATCCGGTCCGCGCCCTCGATCGCGCGAAAGACGACGGGCACGACGACCGCGCCCAGCAGGAGGGAGCCGAGGGCCTTGAGCGCCAGGCGGCCGGCGGAGAGCACGACCGAGCCGTCGTGGGTCAGCAGGACGCTCAACGCCAGCGTCACCGCGCCCGCCGAGAGCGCCCCGGAGACCGCGTGCATGAGGACGTCGCCCGCGAACACGTCCTCGCGGAAGCGGCTGACCACGAGGGCGACCAGGCAGAAGCAGAACGAGGAATAACCGAGCGGGATCTGGCCGAGCGCGTCCTGCAGGAAGCCCGCGAGCACCGCGGCCAGCCACATCCGCGCGCGGTCCGGGGACAGGCTGTAGTAGAGGACGATGCCCAGCAGCACCGGGACGTGGGCCTGGCCCATGACGCGCCAGTTGGGCATGAGCGCCTGGACCACCGCGCCGACGATCAGCGCGAAGAGCAGCACCATGGTCTTCACGGCGTCCTCCCGGGGCGCACGACGAACACGTAGGTCGCCGCGCCGACGTCCGCCTGCGCCACCACCGTGGCGCGCTGGTACAGCCCGCTGTCGTCCGCCTCGACCTTCTCCACGTAGCCGACCAGCAGCCCGGCCGGGAACACGCCGCCCAGGCCGGCCGTCACCACGGGGTTCCCGGCCTGCACCGGCTGGTTGCGGTTGATGAACTGCATGCGGCAGATCGCCTGCCCCGCCGGCGACGGCCCCGTGCCCTCGACGATGCCGAACGCGCCGGCCGGCGCGATGCGCGCCGAGACACGGCAGAGGGGATCGGAAATCAGCAGCACGTCCGCCGTGTGGGCGGACACCTCAACCGTCCGGCCGATCAGGCCGTCCTGCGTCACCACCGCCATGTCCGGGCCGATGCCGTGGTCCGTCCCCTTGTTCAGGCGGAGCGTGTGCCACCAGCCGGTCATATCCCGCGCGATGACCTCGCAGGGCACGAGTTCGCGCTCCGAGACGCGGCCGTAGTCCAACTGCCGGCGCAGCTCCTGGTTTTCCCATTCGAGGGCGCGGAGTTCTTGGACGCGGTTGCGGAGGTGGATCAACTCGGCGGACATCGCCTGGTGCTCGCGGACCAGGCCGCCGAAGCCCCGGACCGTGCGCGCGCCCTCGACGAGCTTGCGCCAGGACCGGGTCGCCAGTTCCTGGAGGGGCGCCACGGCGTCGCGCAGCGCGGACTTGGTCCGGCGGGAGATCGGCCCGGGGAGGTTGAGCAGGGCCAGCAGCACCGCCGCCAGCACGAGCCAGGTCGCGATACCCCGCTCCCTCATGCCCGGCCCCCCTGGCTCTGCGGCGCGGTGATGACGCTCTGCATAAAGTAAAACACGTACATCCCGTCATGTTCCGGGAGAAGAGTTCCGCCCGTCGGGGCGGAGCGTGATCGGACATCCGGAGAGGATCAGTAACTGCGGCTGACGCTGGCCACCTTGCGCAGGAAGGCCAGTTCGTGCAGGACGACGCCGGTCCCCTCGGCGACGGCGCTCAAGGGGTCCTCGGCCACATGGACCGGCAGGCCGGTTTGCTCGGCCACCAGCTTGTCCATGCCCCGCAACAGCGCGCCGCCGCCGGCCAGCACCACCCCCCGGTCCACCAGGTCCGCCGACAGTTCCGGCGGACAGCGTTCCAGGGTCATGCGCACGGCCTCGACGATGGCGGTGATCGGTTCCTGCAAAGCGTTTCGAACTTCCTCGGATGTCACGGTCAGGGTCTTGGGCAGACCGGCCACCAGGTCGCGGCCCTTGACCTCCATGCTCGTTTCTTCTCCCTGGGGGTAGGCGGAGCCGATGGCGATCTTGATTTCCTCGGCGGTGCGCTCCCCAATCATCAAATTATAGACCCGTTTCATGTACTGGACGATCGCCTCGTCCATTTCATCGCCGCCCACCCGGACGCTCCGGGAGAGGACGATGCCGGCGAGCGAGATGAGCGCCACTTCGGTGGTGCCGCCGCCGATATCCACGATCATGTTGCCCGCCGGCTCCTGGACCGGCAGTCCGACGCCGATGGCGGCCGCCATCGGCTCCTCAATCAGGTATACCTCCCGCGCGCCGGCGTGGGTGGCCGAATCCTTGACGGCGCGTTTTTCCACTTCCGTAATGCCGCTGGGGACCGCGCAGATCACGCGCGGCCGGACCAACATGCGGCGGTTGTGCACCTTGCGAATGAAGTAACGCAGCATGGCCTCGGTGATCTCGAAGTCCGCGATCACGCCGGCCTTCAGGGGGCGGATGGCGACGATATTGCCCGGGGTGCGGCCGAGCATCCGCTTGGCCTCCTCGCCGACGGCCAGCACGCGGTTGGTGCCGGCCTGGATGGCCACGACGGACGGCTCCCGGATCACGATCCCGCGGTCCTTGACGTAGACCAGCGTGTTGGCCGTGCCCAGGTCGATGCCGATATCGCTGGAAAAAAGCCCTAAAAACCTGTCAAACATGAATGGTCCCGATCCCCTGCTTTGCTTCGTTTCGGCGCGTACTTTGCGCCAATCCCGAGTAAAACGTCAAGCGGTAAAACCGCCGTCCTCCTCCCTCGTCCTCCCGGCCCGGATCCACGCGAACAAAACACTTCACGGCCGTAAAGAGTTTTGTTCGCGTTTACGGGGCGGCGGCGTGGCGCCAGATCCGCTCGCCGCCCCGCCGCCAGAGATACCAGCGGTCCTTCCAGCGCAACCCCGCGCGGGTCCGGAAGAGCATCGGCCACTGCGACGCGTACTCCAGGATCGCCGCCTCGCGCGCCGCCCGCGCCCCGGCGTCGAGCCGGATCGCCGCGACGGACCACTCGCGTCGCGGCCGCGTCAACCGCCGCACGACGCCCGGTCGGGCGGCGTAAGGATAGTCCTCGTAGTACGCCACCCTCGCGCCGAAGACCTGCTCCGCCGCGCGGCGGACCAGGACGTGGTCCACGTGCCCGCCCGCGCCGAGCGGCGCGAAGACGGTCTTCGCGGGCGGCAGGGCGGCGAAGCTCCGCGCCAGCTGGTCCACGAGCCCTTCGTCCTCGGGGCGGATGGCTTCGAACAGCGATTCGTGCGTCGGATACAGCTCGCGGCCCGCGGCGTCATAGCGGCAGATCGCTTCCTGCAGGTCGCCATGGAGAGGCTCCGCCCCGAGCCGGGCCCAGGCGCGCGCGTCCTCCGCGCGCCGCACGCGGCCCGCGTCGGCGCCCAACCCGCACAACTTGAAAAAACGCAACGCGTTCGGCTGCAGCGGATCGGGCAGGACCTCCGCCGCCATCGCGGTGAAAACCAGAACCCCGCGGCCCTCGCGCGTCCGCAAGCTGATCTGCCCCGCGCAGGACAGGACCGCGTCATCCAGGTGCGGCGACAGGTAGATGTAATCGTAAGCCCCGGCACGCATGCCGGCATCCTAACAAGACCGGCGGCAAACACAACAGGTTCAAGCGCTCCGGGCGAGACCTTCTTAACAATATCGCCCGGCCGGGTACGTACTAGGAACATGAAGGGGGCGATCGCCTTACTCCTCATGGGGCTGGCTGTTCCGCTGTTCGCCGTGCCCCCGCCGATCTACGTCCACATCGTCATGCACAACGAGGAAGGCGGCGATTACCACGTCAACCCGGCGCTGTTTTTGCGCGAGCGCTCGAACCTGGTGGTGTTCGCCGACATGCTCTCCTCGCACGGCGTGATGTTCAACTGGCAATCCGACTGGTCCTTCCTGCGCGCGGTGACCAACTTCGATCACGGGACGCCGGAAACGGACGGCACCAACGTCGTGGTCTGGCTGAAGAACAAGGGGTTCGAGGTGGACCCGCACGCGCACGAGTCGGACGCGGGCCAGCACAGCTACGCGGACGTGGCCTCCCTGATGGGACAGTGCGGCGTGACGCCTTCCGACATCGCCGGCGGGTTCATCGCCTGGCCGCCGACCAGTTCCTTGCTGACCCATTTGAGCGGGACGGTCACGGGCTGGCAGTACACGGCCGAGACGTGGACGCCGGCCGTGCTCTGGGGCGGCGGCACGGCCTCGCACCGCGACGAAACGAACCTCTGGGTGTCCGGCATCTGGCGGCCGAAGGACACGAACTATTTCACGCGGCACGACGACGCGGCGCCCGTTCCGCACATCGGCAACTTCGGCGGCAAGACCTGGCGCTGGCTCAACCTGGACCGGTTGGTCGAACTGCGCGGGCGCGGGTTGCTGGCCACGAACCGCCTCTACACCTGCGCCATCTTCGCGGGCCAGTCCGAGTTGCTGCCCGCCTTCATCACGGAATTCGAGACCAACCTGCTCCTGCGCATGACCAACAGCGACCTCGTCTGGGCGGGCTTGAACGAGACCTTCCAGGCCTGGCAGACCGCGTACGGGAGCGAGCCCAACATCTTTCCGTTCGACGGCCGGCTCGATTCCGACGCGGACAGCCTGCCGGACGGCTGGGAGGCGAGCAATTTCTGGGACATGATCGCCAGCGACGGGACCAACGACTGCGACGGCGACACCTTCAGCGACCTGGACGAGTTCATCACCGGCACCCTGCCGGCGGACACGTCCAGCTATTTCAAGGCGGCCATCCATTCCGCCACGGGTGCCCCCTGCGTGATTTCGTGGACCTCCCGGACGGGCAACTCGTATTTCCTGACCAGCACCACCAACCTGATGGCCGGGCGCTGGCTCACCAATCATCTGGCCGCCGGGATCGACGGCGCGCAGGTTTACACGGACACGCCGCCCGTCGGGTCCGTGATCTACCGCGTGCGCGTGACCCGTCCCTGACCGTCCGGGAGAAGCGGGAAAGAGCGCGGGCGCTTCCGCTGGGAAGCGCCCGCGTTGTCCCTCCAGCCAACCTGGCGACCGATCAGGTTCCGGATATGAAGTAGTTCAAGGCCTGGATGAAGGTCTTGCCGTACACCTTCTGGCTGCGGCTGATCAACTCGGCCAGCACCTGCCGCAGGCCCGCCGTCTTGGTGCGATTGCGCATCGCGGTCAGCAAACTGATCCCGCTGCGGATGTCGCTGTCCGACAGTTTTGTATCTTTCTTCTGGTTGAAGAACGCGTCGGCATGGGACGCGGCCTTCTGGGTCAGGTAGAGCGCCGACGAGAGCAGGGTCGCGTTCTCCTTCTTGAGAAGCATGGCGGCCACCTCACCGGAATACATCGTGTACAACTTGTTGTAGCGCGTGCCGGCCTTGGTCCGGACCATGATGTCGCGGGTCTTTCGCAGGCCGTCGAGGGAAAACTTGTACGGCGGATCGACGATCTCCTCGAGGGCGCACTCGACCGGATCCAAGTGGATGTATTGCGCCTCGTTCTCGTAGGTAAAGACCACGCCCACGCCGTTGGCATAGATATCCGCCGCGGTGCGGGGCGAGGGCCACTGTTCCTCGTAGACGTTGGTTGAGACGAGGTTGTAGGCCTGATAGTAAGGGGTAGACAGGTAATTGGTCCCGTCGATCGTCGTCGTCCAGGCCTCCTCCAACTCGATCTCCGCCGGGAACGCGTAGGTTTCGGCCGAGTCGGCGGCGAGACGGACAAAGACCAAGTCGATATCGCCGTCTCCCCATGAAGTAAAGGGAAACGCCGGGAAATCCTCGTCGTCGTCGTCCGTCCATCGGGCGCAGGCATAGATGTCCTCGTTGACCGTGCCGGCCAACGTGTTCAGGAAGTAGCGGTTCAGTCCGCGCAGGGCGGGGTGGCGATCCCGGGCGCGGTTGACCCATCGGTAGCACGCGTTGCGTTCGGGATCGTTGTAGTAGGCGTCGGTCCAGTAGGAGTACATGTTGGACCAGGCCGACTCGAAGTTGATCTTGTTGGGGACGCCCAGCGCCTGGCCCTGGTATACCATGGGCACGCCGTAGAGGGACGCTGCAATGGCATAGCGCGACCACATCACCCAGGCGTCCGCCCCGCCCGGATCCTCGTCATGGCTCGTTCCATTCCACATGATCGCCGCCGTGTAGCTCAACAGGTCGGTCTCTTCCTCCAGGATCGTGCGGTAAGAGGACATGTTCTCACTGTCCGTCCGGAACCAGTAGTGGTTCACGGTGGTGATCAGGTCGAAATGACGGTTGGCCCGGTAGCGCACCGGGTCGTCGTCCAGCACCTCGGCCAGGAAGACGAAATCCCACTTGTCCTGGCGGGTCCGGTTGATGATGTACTCCCACGCCTGCGCCGGCAGCCCCTGCGCGAAGTCGGCGCGGATTCCGTCGAGTTTATTGCCCGTCTTGCCCAGCCAGTACGGCACATAGTAGGCGAAGTAGCGCCAGACATTGCTGGCCACCACCTGCTCGTACGCCGCCGGGGCGGCATCGGTCCAGGTCCAGAACTGGTCGCGCTCGTCATCGTAGGTCCCGATGCCGTCGCAGTACGAGTAGTAGCAGCCCAGCGCGCTATAGTCGCCGAAGAACCAGTCCACGCCCGCGTCGTACCACTGGTGGCGGTACGGCTGATCCGCCGGCGCCCAGGTCGCGGCCTCGGCATCGCTGGCGGCCGGCTGCCGGAAGTAATAGCTCCCGCCCGACCAGTCGGACCCGCGCGTGCACCACGTCGGCGTGGCGTCCCGGATCTGGGTGTTCGTGGCGGCCAGGCCGATCAACCCGGCCTCGTAGGCGCCCTGCCCGAAGACGCAGTCTCGCCCGGCGTGGTTCATGGCCACGTCGACGAACACGTTCAGCCCCAGCGCCTCGGCCTCGGCGCACAGGTTGGAAAAGGCCTCCAGCGATGCCGCGCTCGTGCCGGCGTCCGAGAACTGCTCGTTGACCTGCCAGTAATTCTTTGTGCTGTACGGGCTGCCCGGATCGTAATTGGCGCCCACGTAACCACACGCGTCGGGCGCCGTGGCGCAGGTGTTGTACCAGCGCTCATCGGTGATCGGGTGGATCGGCATGAGCCACAGCGTGTTGAAATAGAGGTTGGTCGCGACGTATTCGAGGTTGAACGGGTCGAACCCGTCCGCATCGGCGCTCGTGAAATCCTCCAGGGTGCTGCGCTGGGCCGCCGTCCCGCCCGACAGGGCTTCCACCGTGAACGTGTTGGCCTCGTAGATGCGCAGGTCCAGCACCTTCTTCGGCGAAACGACGACACAGATGTCCCGGTGATCCACGCCGCCGTCCTCGAAGTCGTTCATCCAGTACATCGTGGCGTCGCCGTCGAGCTGGAAGTACGCCGTCGCGCGGAACACCCCGCACTGGTCCACGGTCAGGGTGACCTCGTAGAGTTCGTGGCCCGCCGCGGAGCCCGCCCCGCTGTAGGTCATCTCGTGGCCAAGATAGTAGCTGCTGGCCGGATCGCCGCCGTCCGCGAAGCCCTCGTAGATCCTGGCGTAGTCGCGCCGGCCGATGTTGCTCCAGAGGACCACGTTGGTGATGGTCCCGCCTTCCGGATAGACATCCACTTCGAAGGTCACGTCGATCGAATCGCCGGCATCCTCGTCGAGGAAGTACTTCGCCACCCCGTAGTTTCCCGACTGGCCGTCCGGCCAGAACTCCTCGTCATAGACCTTCGGGTATCCCATCCACACGTCGGCATAGCCGGCACAAACCCAGGCCAGCATAAGAACGGCAACGATCCACTGCTTCATCCTGTCTCCTTTTGTTCGCCCCGCCTGCGGCGGAGCCGCGCCCACCCTGCCTCCTTACATCCCGCGCGACCTCACGCCTCCCGCTCTGCACACCTTGCGGCGCAGGACCCCTTTGTCGTGTTGAACGCGCAGGAAAAGCCGTTTCTAACGGGAATAATATCTAAACCGTTTAAGCTAATTTGTTAAGCGGTTTTTTTAAATACTCACTAAATAGTTATTACTTATTTATTATAAGGAGATTACTACTTTGCAGGGCGGACGGACGCGGGCAAATTCCGAGGGAGGGTGCCGGCCTCCCGTGATAACAGGATCCGTCGTCCCGGCCCCCTCCAAGGACCTGCCGGCGATTGTTTTTGTCCGGCCGACGATTTCTTCTTATGCTGGCCCAATGAAGATCGGGCCGGATCACCACCTCGATGCGCGGACCCGCTGGACCTGGCGCCATTTCCGGCTGGACCTGCCGGCGGACTGGGAGATGCTCCAGTTCTCGCGCGACATGGAGAAGGGCCGCTGCGCGTTCGCGGACCGCTATCGCTTCCGCCTCGAATTCGATTGGCGGCGGGTGCCCGGCGCGCCGGACTTCGAACGCATGATGGGCGACTACCGCGCCCGGCTGGAATCCCCGGGCGACGCGGAGGTCACGGATCTCTCGGTCGATTCCTGGCGCGGGATCGAGGTCCGCAGGCCCGCGGAATCGACTTCGCGGTTCGGCCGCTATTTCATCGAGTCCGGGTGCCTGATCGAACTGGTCTTTCTGTGGCCGGGCGAACGGGACGCGGGTCTTGAGCAGGCCATCCTGCGGAGCTTCGCGCCGGAACCGGAAACCCCGGCGGGCGAACATCGGTGGCGGGCGTTCGGGCTGGACGTGACCGTGCCGCGCTCGTTCGTCCTCTCCGGCTGCACCGTGCAGCCGGCCCTCGCCCGCCTGGAGTTCGCCGGGCCCCGCGCCCCCGCGCGAGCCTCGTTCCGTCGCCTCGGGCTGGTGCCGCGCTGGCTCAAAACCTCCGCGGGCAAATGGCTGGAGGCCCAGGCCTCGCGGAGTCTTCGGAACCCCCGCCGCTCGACGCTCGACGAGGCGGGCCACCGCATCGAACGGATCGAGGGCGCGTTCGTTCCCCAGGGCCTGCTGAAGGCGCGCGGGCAGTACGAGGCCGCCGCGTGGCTCTGCCCGCGCGACGGCCGGCTCTACCACGTGGAGCGCATCCGCGGCCGGAAGGATCCCGCCGACCTGCCGGCCCTCCATTATGCGCTTCACTGCTGTGCGCCTCCTTCGCGCTGTAGCGGCGGCTCTATGAGCCGCCCGGAACAAGACATATCCGCGCCCGCCGGCGAACACGGAAACGCCGATTGGATCCCGATGCTCCGCGCGCGGATGATCCCTAACGCGGCCGCGCGGGTGCGGTCGGCGGCGTCACACGCCGAGTTGAGCCTCGAGGTGCCGACGCGCCGGCCGCGATGGCTGGTCCCTCCGATCTCCTGGGTCGTGCGCCCGCCCGCGTTCCGCACGCTGACCCTGGATGCCTTGGGGGTCGAGGTATGGACGCTGTGCGATGGGCGGCGCACGGTGGAGAATATCATCGACGTCTTCGCGCAGTCCCACGGGCTGACCTTCCACGAGGCCCGCGTCTCCGTGACCGCCTACCTGAAATCCCTGCTGCAGCAGGGCGCCCTGGCCGTCGCGCGCTGACCCCGCGGGCGCTCCGTAGTTTTGCGCAAGCAGCGCCGGTGGACCGTCTCCGTGCATGCCATATAGTCATCCTGTAGCAAAACCCCAAACGCGGAGGAGCGCAACATGAAGAAGACGCATGCAGGATGGATGATCGCCGCGGTGATGACGCTGGTCGCGTGGAACCCGTGGACCGCTTCGGCCCAGGCGATTTGCGACGATCCCGTGGGCGTGAACCTGATCGCGGGGCAGCATCATGATGCCGGCGACGTGCTCGTGGGCAACGACGATGAGTTTCTTTTTATCGTCTTCCTGACGCAGGACGGATGGGGGCTGAAGGAGACGCATGTCTCCGTCGGGGCGGGCCTGTCGGATATTCCGCAAACCAAGACCGGGAATCCCCAGGTGGGCCGGTTCGAGTACAAGAGCGCCCACAGCGGCGAGACCATGTACGTGTACGTCATTCCCCTGGAAACCTTGGGGTTCGAGGAAGAAGATTGCGGCGTGGTGGCCGCGCATGCGGTGGTGGAGAAGGTCGTCAATGGCGCCGTGGTCCAGCGCGAGACCGGCTGGGGCCAGGGGGAGAACTTCCCGGGCCGGAACTGGGCCATGTATTTCCCGTTCTGCGTGGAAGAGTGTTCGGAGGGCGAAGGCTGATCGCGCATCGCCGTCATGAACAAGGCGCGCGCCCCGCTGCGGGGCGCGCTCCTCGTGTTTGGCCCTTTACTAGTCCGCGACATGGCCTGAAGAGAACGAGCTTTTTTCTCTTGGTATTCAGGACCTAGTATATATACTAGGTTACAGAAAGGAGCTCTCTATGGGCTATCCAACGAA
>JAGNIJ010000026.1 GCA_018001225.1 Kiritimatiellia bacterium
CCCCCCCCCAGCCCCCCGCCGGCGGGAAGAGGTATTTCCACTCGGGCGGCGGGACCAGGAGCCCGGGGTGCATGCGCAGGGCCGCCTGCAGCCAGCTGGGATACGGGCTCCAGAGCGTGTGCAGGGCCAGCGCATGCCGGCCCGGGCCGAGCGTCACACCCTGGACCATCGCCCGCTCGGGCCGGCCCGCCGAGACCGCGTCCTGCCCGTCCAGCAGCGCGCGCGCGGGCGCGGTGCTGTAGAGGCTCAACAGCGCGTGGTCCGGGCTCTCGTGGAACCAGAGCAGCAGTTTCGCCTGCTCGAGGGCGTCCGCATCCGTCTCGCCGGCGATGAACTTCTCGTATTCCGGGCGCACGGCCTCGATCCCTTCCAGCCGCTCCCGGTAGGCGAGCTGCCGCAGCTTGAGGAGGGCGGCGCGCGGGAACTTCGGATACAGCTGGAGGAAGGCGTCGATGTATTCCCGCGCGCCGCGGTAGTCGCCGAACCGCTCGAAGTTGAGCAGCTCGGTCATGACCGTGCCCTCGGCCAGGGGATCGCGGGGCGGGCGGCGGTCGGCCGCCGGGCCCAGCACCGAGCCCGCGGGGCGCGGCTCGGCGAGGTAGTACCAGGCGACGCTCTCCATCGCGCCGCGGCTCGCGTGATCGGGGCCGCGCTCGAAATGCATACGGAACGCGCGCTCGAACCTCGGCGCGTCCAGCAGGTGCAGCTTGTATTGGACGGTGCGGAAAAAGGCCTTGAACGGGAGCCCGTGCACGGGCCGCGCGATGACGTTCTGGTAGTACCAGCCGCCGTTGAAGTAATCCTCCAGGCCGGTGCCCCGCCAGCGCGGGGCCGCGGCGCCGTCGATATACATCTCCTCGTCGCCCTCGAGGATCCACCAGCTCCGGTCCTCGCTCAAGACGGCGAGGATGCAGCCGACGTACTTGCCCGCGCCCTCCGTGTCCAGGATGGGATGCGGCCGGCCGACGTCGCGCGCCGTGCTCTTCGACCAGTGCGCGTGCAGGTACCCCCACCCCGGCTCCCACGCGGGCAGCGCCTGCACCTCGGCGCGGGCCGACACGGTGACCGGGCGGTCCGATTGATTTTCCACCCGCACGCGCGCGCGCTTCTCAAAGGGCATCGGGAACCGCGAGACGAACGTGTCGTTCGTCAGGCCGAAGAACATCGAGTGATACCGGACCCGCCGCCAGACCTGCCCGAAGAAATCGCCGAGCGGCGTTTCGACCGCGGCGGCCCCGGCATCGTTCCAGAGCACCTTCAGCACCAGCTCGCGGCCGAGGCCCTCGCGCGCCACCGGGTCCGCGATCGGCCCGTAGTCCGGCGTGAGGCTCAACTCCCGGATCACGGCGGGGCCGGTCACGTCCAGCAGGTCCGCCGACTCGCCGGGCTGCAGCGTGCGCGTGGATTCGGCCGCCGTGCAACCCTCCGGCACCGGCGCCCGGCCGCCGGCGGCCCAGGCGTCGCGGATTTTTTGGATTTCCGCAAGGGCCTCTTTGGAATACACGCCGCGAAATTCCTCCGTCGTCATCCCTTCGGGAAGGCGCGAGTAATTGATCTGGTAGAACAGGCGCGGCCAGCCGCCCGGCTTGAAGCCGCCTTCCTGGACCATGACCACCAACCGCTTCCGGAACGGGACGGGCACCAGGTTGAACCAGCAGTAGTTTTCGTAGGCCGCCAGCGGGTGGCGCCAGGGATCCGTGCCGCCGCAGAAGCCTTCGAGCGTCGTATCCACGGAGGGCTCGCGCTCCCCATCGAAGTAGAGGCGAAGCCGGTGCTGGCCGTTGTCCGCGCCGGTGAACCAGAACCGCGACAGGTAGCCCGGCCCCTCGAGGTCCGCCAGCACGACCCAGCCCTTCGGGCCCTTGCGCAGCGGATGGTTGTAGTCGTCGTTCTTGCCGCTCGGGTCCACGGAGGAAAGCAGCGTCGTGTCGGGCACGTCGAGGCGCGCCGCCTGGAGCGGATCGCCCCACCGCCGGATCAGTTCCGCCGTTGTCAGGACCTCGGCCGGTTCGCGATGCCCGCAGCCGGCGGAACACAGGAGCAGGATCGGGAGGAGAGCGTTTCGGAGTTTCATGGACCGGACTCTAGTGGACGCCCCGCATCGAGTCAACGCCCGGCGTCTATTTCTTGACATTCCCGCGGCGACGGACAAGAGTGCCCGCCAACAGGAGAGAGCGCCTCGGACAGCGCCGGGGTTCAGACACCGTTGGTCGCGGGGGATATCATGAGTATAGACATCCTGTCCAAACGCATTTCCTTCATTTTCGCCTTCACGATCGCGTTCACGTTTTATCCCCTCTTCTTCCTGCTCGATGTCATCATGTACCCCGAGCACACGGGGCTGATACTCCAGATCCGGCTTAGCACGATGGGCGTCTTTCTCCTCCTGCTCGCCGTCACGCGACGGCTGAAGGAGCACGTCGTGATGACGCTGATCTTCATCGCCGCGGCCTGGAGCATCAGCGTCATGTGCTACGCCACCGGCGACGGGTTCGCATCGTCCTATTACTCGGGCGTGGTCCTGTGCATCATCGTGTCCTCCGTGTTCTTCCGGATCGAGACCCGCTACTACACCGCCATGACGGCGATCGTCCTCCTGCTCCATTTCGGGCTGCTCTCCCTCCTGCCCTTCACGTTCCGCGACCTGATGATGAACGTGTTTTTCCTCGGCTCCGCCGCGCTGTTCACCTCGTTGATCCATGCCATCATCCTGTACTTCTCGCGCGAGGTGAAAACGCTGTCGGGGTTCCTGCCCATCTGCGCGCAGTGCAAGAAGGTGCGCGACGACAAGGGGTACTGGAACCAGATTGAAATGTACCTGAAGGTGCATTCCGGGACGCAGTGCACGCACGGCCTGTGCCCCGAGTGCGCCAGGGCGCTGTATGCGTTGGACGGGCTCGAACAACCGTAACCAGGAGGACCGGCGATGACCACGGAACGTAAGGACGCGTGCTGCCCGGAGTTCGATCCCGGGCCGTGGAAGGACAAGGAGCTCGAGTGGCGGGATCGGCTTTTCGTGCGGGACCGCGTGAGGAGCTTCCTGCACATCCCGCTGAACTTCGGCGCGGTGATGACGCGCGGCGTCGCCGCGCTCGAGGCCGCCGGCGCCAGGCCGGACCCGATGCTCGTCCTGTCCGATGAGAACTCCCTGTGGGGCGCGGACGTGTATCTCGAGGCGACGAGGGACGTGCCGGGCGCGCGGATGGCCCGGATCTCGGGGACGTTTCTCTCGAAGGTCTTCGAGGGGCCCTACCGGAACATGGGAACCTGGATCCGGGAGATGCAGCAGCACGTGAAAGACAAGGGCCGGGAACTCCGGAAGCTGTACTTCTACTACACCACCTGCCCGAAGTGCGCGAAGAAGCACGGCAAGAACTACGTCGTGCTCCTGGCCCAGGTGTAGGATCGCCGCCGGATCAGCGCGGGTAGGTGCTGGCCCACGGGGCCGCGCCGGGCTTCTTCAGCCAGGCCCCGAGGCATATGCGCAGGGGCGCCGGCTCGACCGCAAGGTCGCCGAGGCGGCGGATCGGCCACCAGAAGAATTCCAGCTTCTCCTCCGTCGAGGGCACGGGCGCGCCCGGGCGGCGGCCGGGCAGCCGCAACTCGAAGACCAGGTTGATCTCGCACACGCGCTCGCCCTTGTGGAGGAAAGTGTGCTCGATGGCCCCGAGGAACCGCCCGACGCGGCACGCGAGGCCGGTCTCCTCCTGCATCTCGCGGGCCAACGCGGCGGGCGCGCTTTCGTTCCACTCGATGTGCCCTCCGGGCAGGTAGCAGTTGCCCTTCTTCCGGTTCCGGCAGACCAGCACCTTGCCGCCCGCCGCCAGGACGCCCCGCGCGATGAATTCGATTGCCTTCATGGCTCCTCCCTTTCCGCCTCGCGGCGCAGGGGCTCCAGGTCGTGAAGGCCCATCGCCTCGAAGACCTCGCCGGCCAGGAACAACGAGCCGGCGATGCAGACGGCTCCGTCCCGCTGGATGGCCCATTCCTTCGACTGCCGGAGCGCCTCGCGCAGCGGGAGGCCCTCCGCCTCCAGGCCGGCGGCCCGGAGGCCGGAGACGAGCCGGTCCAGCGGGAGGGCGCGTTCGCTGCGGAGCGGCACCGCCCAGCATTTTTTCACGCAGGACGCCAGCGGCCGGATGAACCCCGCGAGGTCCTTGTCGGCCAGCAGCCCGGTGACCAGTCCGACCTCCTTCCGGCGCAGCACGCGTTTGAGCGTGTCGGCCAGCCCTCGCGCCGCGTCGGGATTGTGCGCCACGTCCAGGATGACCGGCGGATTCTTCGACAGGACCTGGAACCGCGCCGGCCACCAGACCCGCTCGAGACCGCACCGGATCGCGTCCTCGCCGCAGGAAAAGGAGGACAGGCCGCCCAGGCCCTCCAGGGCCGCCACGGCCGTGGCCGCGTTTTCCAGTTGGTGCGCCCCAAGCAGGGGCAAAATGAGCGGCCCGTACACGGCCTCCGCGGTTTCGACCTGGATGCTCTGGCCGTCCAGCGTGGCGCGAGGTGAACGCACGTTCACCGTCTCCTCGACGGGAATCCAGGGCGCCCCGCGCTCCCGGGCGACGGACCGCACGACCGCGCGGGCCTGGTCGGGCATCGCGCCGGCGACGACCGGGACGCCCGGCTTGATGATCCCCGCCTTCTCGCCGGCGATCTGTTCCAGGGTGGACCCGAGATACTCCGTGTGCTCGATCCCGATCCGGGTGATCACGCAGACGAGCGGGCGGACGATGTTGGTCGCGTCGAGCCGGCCGCCGAGCCCGGTCTCCAGCACGGCGATCTGCACCCCGCTCCGCCGGAAGTGTTCGAAGGCCATGGCCGTCGCGAATTCGAAGAAGGTGGCCTCGCGTCCGCCCGCGGCAACGCCGGCCCGGTCGGCAGCGTCCACGGCCTCGATCAGGCCGGCGAGTTCCTCGTCGGATACGGGCCGGCCCCCGACCCGGATCCGCTCGTGGAACCGCACGAGGTGCGGCGAGGTGTAGAGGCCGGTGACGAAGCCGGCCGCGCGCAGGGCGCGCTCGACGACGGCGCACACGGAGCCCTTGCCGTTGGTGCCGGCCACGTGAACGCAGGCAAAGGTCCGCTCGGGACGATCGAGGCGCGCGGCAAGGGCGTCCATCGTCTCCAAGCCCATCTTGATGCCGTGGGCCGTGCGGCGGTAGAGCCGTTCCAGGAAAGGGGCCGTTGGCGCGTCCGTCTTCATGATCTTCCCGCCGCGCCGATCGCGGATCCTAGGCCTCGGTCGGCGCCGCCGGTTCCGGCTCGGGCGCCGGGGACGGAGCCAGCGGCGCCGCGGCCGGGCGGCCCATCATGAAATCCAGCAGGCGCACGAGGGTGGCCTTGAGTTCCTTGCGGGGCACGATCAGATCGATAAGCCCGTGCTTCAGGAGAAACTCCGCCCGCTGGAAACCTTCGGGGAGGTCCTGCTGGGTGGTCTCCTTGATCACGCGCGGGCCGGCAAAGCCGATGAGGGCGCCGGGCTCGGCGACGATGACGTCGCCGAGGGTGGCGTAGCTGGCCATGACGCCGGCCGTGGTCGGATGGGTCAGGAGGCTGATGTACGGCAGTCCCGCGTCCGCGTGCCGGGCGAGGGCGCCGCTGGTCTTGGCCATCTGCATGAGGCTCAACATGCCCTCGTACATGCGGGCGCCGCCCGAGGCGCAACTGATGAGCGCGGGCAGCCGCTCGCGCGTGGCGCGCTCGACGAGACGGGTCACCTTTTCCCCGACCACGGAGCCCATGCTGGCGCCGAGGAAACTGAAATCCATCACGCCGATCGCGACCCGGTGGGCGCCCATCCGCGCGCGGCCGCACATCATCGCGTCGCGGAAGCCGGTCTTTTTCCGGTTCTCCTCGAGCTTCTCGAGGTACGGCGCGGTGCCGGTGAAGCCCAGCGCGTCCACGCTGTGGAGGTGGTCGTCCCACTCCTCGAACGAGCCGGGCTCGACGAGCAGTTCGAGTCTCTGGCGGCGACCGACCTGGAAATGATGCTCGCATTTCGGGCAGACGCTCAAGGCGGCTTCCAGTTCCTGCTTGAAGATGATCTCGTTGCAGGAGGGGCATTTCAGCCAGAGCCCGTCGGGCATGTCCCGTTTACGGACCTTGACCGTGGAATAGTTTCTCTTCCTTAAAAAAGCCATGGGCGTCTCCGGTTTCCCGACTCACCCGCGGGCCAGCGTGGCCACGTACACCCTCGATGCGCCGCACACCTTGAGCACCCGGGCGCATTCGTTCACCGTCGCTCCCGTGGTCATCACGTCGTCGACCAGCAGCAGCCGCAGCCCTTCTATCCATTGCGGCTTGCGGACCTCGAAAGCGCCCTTAACGTTAGCGGCCCGCTGGGGGGCTGTCAAATGAGTTTGGGTCGGCGTGGGCCGGGCGCGCCGGAGGCAGCCGTGCAGGAAGGGTTTGCGCAGATTCCGGGCGAGCGCGGCGCCCAGGAGCTGCGCCTGGTTGAAGCCGCGCTCACGCTCCTTCGCGGGGTACAGCGGCACGTCGACGACGGCATCCGCCTCCAGGTCGGTGAACTGCGACTCGACGCAGCCGTGCAGCAGGCGGTCCAGGTCGGGCTGCAGCCAGAGGGCCGCGTCGTACTTGAAGGCGCGCAGGAGTTGCTGTGCGACGCCCCGGTAGCGCACGGCCGAGCGGGCGCGTTCGAAGTGGATGGGCTCGGCCGTGCAGGTGTAGCAGGTATAGGCGTGGTCCACCCGGCCCTCGATGGGATCCCCGCACCGCGCGCAAAACGGCAGCCGCACGAACGGGACGGCCGCGAGGCAGTTCCAGCAGAGATAGCCCTCCCCGTCCGCGGCCGGGCCTCCGCAACCCGCGCACCCGCGCGGGTAGAGCATGTCCAGCCAACACGCCGCCGCTTTATGCCACATCCGGCTCATGGGGATTCGCCGGAAAGCATTACAGCGTGTTCGAGCCGGGGTCCGCAAGGCCCATTTTTTGCCTTTTTTTCCGCGGCGGCTCCGGTAAACTACGCGCGATGAACACACGGGAATTTGCCGGATATGCCATTGTCCGCAACCTGGCCGGCGGCGGGATGACGCGCCTGTTCGTGGCGCTGGACAGCTCCCAAAACCGTGTCGTGCTGCGCTACCTGCTGGAGAACTGGGCCCGCAAGTGGCGTTTCCGCAAGCGGTTCTTCCACGGGGCCAAGGTGCTGGCCAAGCTGAACCACCCGCATATCGTCAAGGTGCTCAAGACCGGCTACGAGGGGCGCATCCCCTACATGACCCTGGAATTCGTCGAGTCGCGTACCCTGCGCGACCTGATCCTCTACCGCGATCCCCTTCTCACCCAGAACGTCCTCTCCCTCATGCGCCAGATGGCGGCCGCCCTCTTCTACATCCACTCGCAAGGCTTCCTCCACCTCGACTGGAAGCCGGAAAACATCCTGGTCCGGCCGGACGGCCACATCGTCATCATCGACTTCGACCTGGCCATGAAGCGCAAGCGCCGGCCGATCCGCGTGAAGGAACTGCCCGGCACGCCGTCGTACATCGCGCCCGAGGCGTTGACCCGCCACGTCGTGGACGAGCGGTCGGACATCTACAGCCTCGGCGTGACCTTCTACGAGATGCTGACCTACCACAAGCCTTTCGAGGGCGACAAGATCGAGCAGGTCCGCGCCGCGCAGATCGATCCGAACACCCCCCCCACCCGCCCGCGCCAGTACAACCCCGAGGTGCCGGCGGCCATGGAATCCCTGGTGCTGAAGTGCTTGGCCAAGCAGCCGGATGACCGGTATCCGTCCTTGAGCCTGGTCATCCGCGATCTCGAGGCGCTCCTATGAAGGACCTGTACCTCCGGCCCCAACGGTCGACCCGGGGCTGCCTGGTGGCGTTGATTCTCCTGCTGGTGGCGCTCCTGGCGGCCTGGTGGTTCTGGCGGCGGCCCCGGCGCGAGGAGCCGGAGCCGGTTCCCGCGCCCGAGACCGTGGAAGCGGCAGCCCCGGAAGCCGGGCCGGCCCCGGTAAAGTCCGTCCCCCTCCCCGCCGCGCCCGCGATGGATCCCGGCCTGGGGCTGCTGGCCCGGGCCCGGGATCTGCGCGCCGCGGACAAACTGGTCGAGGCCCGCGACACGGCCTGGCAGACACTGGACCAGTCCTCCAACGAGGTCGCGCGGACGGGGGCGGAAGCCCTGCTCGGCGAGGTCAATATCGAACTCCTGATGAGCCCGCGCATGATGCCGGAAAAGGAGGAGTACGTCGTCGTTTCGGGCGATTCGTTGGACAAGCTACGGAAGAAATTCGGGACCACCGTCGAGGTGATCCGCCGCGGCAACCGGATCCCGGGCGACGTGATCCGGGCCGGCGACCGGTTCCGTATCTTCAAGGGCCGGTTCACCATCGAGGTCAGCAAGACCCGCAACGACCTGGTGGTCCGGATGAACGACCGGTTCTTCAAGCGCTACCGCGTGGGCACGGGCGAGTTCGGCAAGACGCCGGTGGGCGATTTCGTCATCAAGGAGAAAATCGCGCAGCCGACGTGGTGGCGGCCCGACGGCAAGCCGATCCCGTTCGGCGATCCCGAGAACGTGCTGGGGACGCACTGGCTGTCCCTGGACATCCCGGGCTACGGCATCCACGGCACGTGGGAGCCCGACACGATCGGCAAACAGGCCAGCGCCGGCTGCATCCGGCTGCTCAACGCGGAAGTCGAGGAACTGTTCAACCTGGTGCCGGAAGGCACCCCGGTCCGCATCGTGGAATAACGCATCGCGGAGGAACATCCGTGCCCCCTTATATCCTGCCCTTCGAGAAGCCGATCCTGGACCTGGAGAAGAAGCTCGAGGACCTCCGCGCTTTCAGCCAGGCCCAGAACATCGACGTGTCGCTCGAGGTCGAGCGCATGCAGAACAAGATCACCGAGATGCGCCGCGAGGTGTACCAGAACCTCGGCGCGTGGGACAAGGTGCTGGTCGCGCGGCATCCGCAGCGGCCGTACATGCTGGACTACCTGGCCGCGATGACCGCGGATTTCACCGAGCTGCACGGCGACCGGGTTCACGCGGACGACCGCGCCATCATCGGCGGCTTCGCGTGGCTGGGCGACCGCCGCGTCATGTTCATCGGCACCCAGAAGGGCCGCGACACCAAGAGCAACCTCGAGCGCAATTTCGGCTGCGCGTATCCCGAGGGTTACCGCAAGGCGCTGCGCCTCATGAAGCTGGCCGCCAAGTTCGGGACGCCCATCGTGACGCTGATCGACACCCCGGGCGCCTACCCGGGCATCGAGTCCGAGGAGCGCCATATCGCCGAGGCCATCGCCGTCAACCTGCGCGAGATGTTCCGGCTGCCCGTGCCGATCGTCGTCACGGTCATCGGCGAGGGCGGCAGCGGCGGGGCGCTGGGCATCGGCGTGGGCGACCGCGTGCTGATCCTGGAATACAGCTATTACTCGGTCATCTCGCCGGAGGGTTGCGCGGCGATCCTCTGGAAGAACCGGGCCCACGCCAGCCGGGCGGCCGAGGCGCTGAAGCTCACGGCGCCGGACCTGCTCAAGGCCGGGCTGGTGGACGAGGTGCTGCCCGAGCCACCGGGCGGCGCGCACGCCGACCCCGCCGCCATGGCGGCCACGCTGAAGGACGCCCTGCTCCGGAACATCGAGGACCTGGAGCAGCGGCCCGTGGACCAGCTGCTCCAGCAGCGATACGACAAGTTCCGCGCCATGGGCGTCTTCGGCGAAGACCGGGCCCCCGCCGAGCCGGCCCCGGCTACAGGTTGACGACGATCCGGTTGTTCGTGTCGTCGGTCTCGTCGACCCGACCCGCATTCCCTTGGTAGTCGCCGGCCTGCGGATCCACCATGAAAACCATGGCGTTGAAGCTGCCGTTGACCGGATTGGGTATGGACAGGGTCACCGTGGCCTCGCCGCGTTCCAGCAAATCGGTCAGCGCCGTGCCCATGATGGCCATGACCGTGTTCCACGACGGCTTGACCCGCGGACGGGTGTACCCGCCCGTCGCGGCGTCCCGGACCAGGCCCTCGTAGGCGATGTAGACGTACCGCTGGCCCGCGGCCAGGACCGGCCGGTTCCAGGGCAGCCGGTTGCGGATCGTGAGCCGCGCGCGACTGGACGTGCGGCCCGGGATGGGCGTGATCACCGCGGACGTGATTTCCAGGTCCGCCAGGTGCTTCACCTCGACCCCGATGCCGCCGTCCTCCCGCGGCGCGCCGCAGGTGATGCGGACGCCGTTGTAGGGATCGAGCACCGACCGGCCGGGCAGCAGGAAGGCGTCCACGAAATCGCCGCCGGCGCCGTACTCCTCGGGCAGGGATTCCGGCGCGGCATCGAGCAGCCAGGTTGTACCGAGCGCGCCATCGGTGAGCATGCCGCCCCGGATCAGGATCCCGCCGGTATCCACCGGCCACGGCGCATTGAAGTGGCCTTCCCGAAGGGCCTGCAGCCTTTCATCGAATCCGGCCGCGAACCGGTATTCCAGGTAATACCGGCTGATGGCCACCGCATCGGCCACGACGGGGATGGGTTGGACCAGGGGGATCGTGATAAGTTTGGTCTCCGGTCCGCCTCTTTCCTGCGGGTACAGGACGTGGGTGCCGGACCGATCGGCGACAATCTCCTCGTTCTCCGACAGCCAACCGATTTCCCTCTTGAAGGCCGCGTTGGGATGGGCTGCCCACCAGCGCCCGCCCATGATGTCAAAAGGATCTCCTCCGGCATACTGCCGCGTGATGTTGAGGTCCGTGCCGACAAACGCGGCTCCGCAATCGAGCGTGTTGGCATGTCCCCGAACGCCGAACGAATGCATCAGTTCATGGGTCACGGTGGAATTCCGCGTGCCGTCTATCGTCCAGGGATACAGGCGATCCCAGATGATGCAGCGGGTGGCCGCCACCTGGCCATCGGGAGTCGTGATGGCGATGGGGCCGAAGGTGGAGACGCCGGCGGCATGACCCTGCACGCCGTGGAGCACGAAGACAATCTTGTTATACGCCCGGAAATCCGGCACGTCGGCCTGCGCCGCCGCGAACACGCGGTCCAGGTCCGGCCAGACCCCCTCCCGCAGCTCCTCGGCGGGAAAACTGTACCAGCCGAACACGTCGCCGACCAGGTCGGCCTGCCCGCAGGAGGCCTCCCGGATAAACGCCGCCCAGGAGTTATCGGCATCGAAGAAGGCGGAGCGCCATTCCTCGGCCGACGCCTGCGCCCCGTCGCTCGCGTAGTCGAGCAGGAACACCGCGGTCCGCTGCGCGCCGAAGGCCCAGGGATTGGCCGCGGCGGCCGGCGGTATCCGGCCTCCCGTCATCCACAATACGATGCCCAGAATCAGAATCCGCGTCCTTGCTTTTGTTGTCATGGATGCTCTCCTCTCTTGCCCATATTCATGATGTCGCCTCCGTGTTGTATTTCGTCCCGGGGGCGGGGAGAAATATTTCATCTCGCATGACAGAGAGAACCGCTTGTGCTATACTGTTTAAGGTGGTCAATATAATCGTTTAAGTTTGAACAGGTTGCGTTTATGCCGCTGCTATCGAGAAAGCCGCGTCCCATCACAATCCATGACGTGGCCTTGCGCGCGGGAGTGTCCATCGCCACGGTTTCCAACGTGCTCAAGGGACGCATGTCGGAGGTCTCCCCCGCGACCGCGGAACGCGTACAGCGGGTCGTCGAAAAAATGGGCTACGTCAAGAACCTGACGGCCGCGGCCCTCTCCAGCCAGCGCTCCGGCCTGGTCGGGGCCATCATCATCGGGGTCTTCGATCCGCACTCCACCGAGCGTGAACAGGAGGTGAACCCCTTTTACGGTGAGTTCCTGTTCCGCCTGGAGCGCGAACTGCAATCCTCCGGCAGCACGCTTTGCGTCTACGCCGGCCGGGAGGAGGCCTACGTCAACTTCCTCCTCGAGCGCAACCTGGACGGGGCGATCCTGCTCGGCGTGATCGGCAAGGACATGCCCACGGTGCTCGAGCGGCGCGATGCCCGCCTCGTGCTGTTCGACTCTTTCGTCCACCACCGCACGCACATGCGCGTTCAGACGGACGAACTGAAGGGCGGCGGCATGTCCGCCGATTTCCTGATCACCCGGGGCCGCAAGCACCTGGCCTTCGTGGGCGGGGCCGTGCGGGACTTCCCCTCGAATATTCCCGCCGTCCGCTTCGAGGGCGCCACGCGGGTCTGCGACCAGTCCGGGATCCGCCTTCTCCTGGTCGAGGAGTGGACCTCTTTCGAGGGCGGCCGGCGCGCCGCCCGCCGGGTGCTGGAACTGAAGCCCGACGGCGTGATCGTCGCGGCGGACATCATGGCCGCGGGCCTCGTCCGCGGCCTGCAGGAGGCCGGCGCGAAGGTGCCGGACGATATCGCCGTGGTCGGCTACGACGACCTGCCCTTCGCCCGGATGGTCTCTCCCCCCCTCACCACGGTGCGCCAGGGCCTGCAGGAAAAAATCGAGGCCGCCGTGGACCTCCTGAAGAACGGGGAGAAGGGCGAGGTGCGGGTCATCAAACCCCACCTCGTCGTGCGCGAATCAGCTTGAGGCCGCGACGGCAGGGGGATTCCCGGCCGGCAGGTCCAGCCGGATGTGCACGTCCCGCAGTTGCTTCGCGTCGACCTTCGCGGGGGCGTTCATCATCAGGTCCATCGCCTTCTGGGTCTTCGGGAACGCGATGACGTCCCGGATGGATTCGCCCCCGACCATCAGCATGACCAGGCGGTCGAGCCCCAGCGCGATGCCGCCGTGCGGCGGCGCGCCGTAGCTGAACGCGCGAATCAGGTGTCCGAACCGGTCCTCGATCTCCGCCGGCGGGATGCCCAGTATTCCGAACATCTTCGCCTGCAGTTCCGGGTCGTGTATACGGATGCTTCCGCCGCCCAGCTCGACGCCGTTCAGCACGATGTCGTAGGCCTGCGCCCGGACTTTCAGCGGATCGCTTTCCAGGAACGGGAGATCCTGGACGTGCGGCGCCGTGAACGGATGGTGCATGGCCTGCAACTCGCCCTGGTCATTTCTTTCAAACAGCGGGAAATCGGTGACCCACATGAAGGCGAACTTCTTCGGATCGATCAGCCCCGCCGCCTCGCCGGCGATCAGCCGGATACGCCCGAGCGCCGTGTTGACCGTCGCCAGCTTGTCCGCTCCGAACATCACCAGGTCGCCCGGCTCGATGCCGAGTTTCTTCGTCAGGCCCTCCCTCTCGGACTCGGAGAGAAACTTCGCGATCGGCGACTTCCACTCGCCCTCGGGCGAGACGCGGATGTACGCCAGGCCGCCCAGCCCCGCGTCCTTGGCCATCGCCGTCCAGTCGTCCATGACCGACAGCGAGGTGTGCCCCTGCCCCTTCGCGTTCAGGGCCTTGACCACCCCGCCCTTCCCCAGGACGTTGGCGAAGACCTTGAGCTGCGTGCCCGCGAACACGTCGGAGACGTCCGTCATCTCCATGCCGAACCGCACGTCCGGCTTGTCGCTGCCGAAGCGATTCATCGCGTCGTCGTACGACATGCGCGGCAGCGGCAGGGCGAGGTCTCCGTGGCCCGCCGCCTTCATGATGACGGCCAGCAGGCCGTCGATGATCCCGTAAAGGTCCTCGGGCGTGACGAAGGAGAGTTCCATGTCGATCTGCGTGAACTCCGGCTGGCGGTCCGCGCGCAGGTCCTCGTCCCGGAAGCAGCGGGCCACCTGGTAGTAGCGGTCGAACCCCGCGAGCATGAGCAGCTGCTTGTACTGCTGCGGCGACTGGGGCAGCGCGTAGAACGTGCCCGGGAGGATGCGGCTGGGCACGAGGTAGTCGCGCGCGCCCTCCGGCGTGCTCTTGGTCATCATCGGGGTCTCGATGTCCATGAACCCGGCGCGGTCGAGGTACACCCGGATGGCCTGCACCATCTCGTGGCGGGACCGCAGGTTCCGCTGCATCTGCGGGCGGCGCAGGTCAAGGTAGCGGTAGGCCATCCGCAGGTCCTCGGCCACCTTCGCGGCCTCGTCGTCGTCCAGCGGGAAGGGCGGCGTGGCGCTGCGGTTAAGGACCGCGATGGTGTTCGAGCGTACCTCGATCTCGCCCGTGGCCAGCTTCGGGTTGGCCATGTCCGCCGGACGCGGTTCGACCGCGCCCTCGATGCGGATGACGTACTCGCCGCGCGTCCCCTGCGCCCGGTCCCAGGCTTCCTGCGAATCGCGCGGGTCGAAGATTACCTGGGTCACGCCGTAGCGGTCGCGCAGGTCGATGAAGATCACGCCGCCGTGATCCCGGACGGTGTCCACCCAGCCGCACAACCGGACCCGCTGCCCGATGTGCTCCTTTCTCAACTCCCCGCAGGTATGCGAACGCATCATATCGAAGTTCCTTCCGCCCGGGACGCCAGGATCAGCCGCTCCACCAGGGCGGGCAATTCCAGCTCCTCCTGCGCCCCGTCTTTCATGCTTTTCAAAACGACCAGGCCTTTCTGCAATTCCAATTCGCCGCGGATGACGGCATAGGCGGCCCCGCTCCGGTTGGCGGCGCGCATCTGCGCCTTGACGCTCCGCCCGTCCAGGGCGAGGCCGCAGGCGATGCCCCGGGCCCGGAGAGTCTGTGCCAGCACCAGGTTCTGCTCCAGCGCGCCGGGTCCCTGCGACACGATCCACGCCACCGGGACGCCGCGCCGGGACGACGGCGCGCCGGACCGGTCCTGCGCCACGGCGGTGACGATCCGTTCCAGGCCCGCGGCGAACCCGACGCCCTCGATCGCGGCGCCTTCCCATTCGATCCGGTAACGCCCGCCGCCCGCCAGCGCGTCCTGCGCGCCCAGGGCGGGGTGCTTGACCTCCCAGATCGTGTGCTGGTAGTAGTCCAGCCCGCGCACCAGGCGCGGATTGATCACGGCCGGCAATTCCAGCAACCCCAGCAGGCGCCGCACTTCCTCGAGGTAGGCCCTCGATTCCGCGCCCATGAAATCCGTCACCGGCGGCAGCCGGTCCGCGATGGCCCGGCACCCTTCCTGCTTGCAGTCGAGCACGCGCAGCACGTTGGTCCGGAGCCGGCGACGGCAGTCCTCGCACAGGGCGGACTCGTGCGGCTCGAGGGCCCGGCGCAGCCCCTCGGTCACGGCGGCCTGCTCGGCCGGCTGCCCGCGGCTGTTGATCTCGATCCGGGCGCCCTTGAGTCCCCAGGCGTTCAGCAGGTGCTGCTGGAGGGCGATGGCCTCGACATCCTGCGCGGGGCCCGGCGGGCCGATCAGCTCGACGCCCAACTGGTGGAACTGGCGGCGGCGCCCGGCCTGCGGCCGCTCGGCGCGGAACATCGGCCCCAGGTAGTACAGCCGGGCGCCCGCGGCTTCGGGCCCCAGTCCCGCCAGGTAGCGGATGACGCCCGCCGTGCCTTCCGGCCGAAGGCTGACCTGGCGCCCGCCGCGATCCTCGAAGGTGTACATCTCCTTCTGGACCACGTCGGTGCCTTCCCCCAGCGACCGTACAAAAAGCCCGGTGGGCTCCAGGATCGGGGTGCGGACCTCCCCGACCTGGTACAGGGCCAGGAGGCGGCGGGCGGTCTCCTCTACTTCCTGCCAGAGATGGATATCGGGGGAAGCAAGGTCAGACATGCCTTGCAGGGGTTGAAACGACGGGACGGTCATGAACTTTCAGGCGCGGTCTTCAAACCCCGGTGATCAGCTGTTTCATGATGCGGCCCGGCTTGAACTTGACCACCTTGCGCGCCGGGATCGTCACCACCTGGGTCGGGCGATTGGGGTTACGGCCGATGCGCGACTTGCGCTCCCGGACCTCGAACACGCCGAAGTTCCTGAACTCCACCGTGTCGCCCTTCTTCAGCGCCTCGATGATGTAGTCGAGGGTTTTCTGGATCACGGCAAACACATCCTGCTGGATGAGCCCCGTCTCATCGGCAATCCGCACCACCAGTTCTCGCTTTGTCATAGTTGCTGCGCTCCTTCACCCTGCCGGGTTGTCCGGCCCGGCCGGGCGTTTCACCCGGCTATCTGCCTCACAATCATAGGATAATAGACCCGCGGGCCGCAGGGTCAAGGGCAAAGCGAAGGCCTATCGGACCACGGTATGGATATAGCCGCAGATGGCCGCGCCGATCAGCATGAGGATGGCGAGGCTCTTGTTGAACAGGACAAAATTGGCCAGTTCCTGGGCGGACTTGGCGGCCTGCGTCGCCGCCGAGGGGAACCACCCGTCCCGGACGCACCAGAGCCCTATGGCAAGTAGAATAATGGCCCAGATCAGGAACTGCTTCGATCCCTGCACATGATAACGTCTTGCCATATCCGCCCTCTTTCGGTCAGGCCGTTCCCGGGTCGCACGCGCGACGCAGTTCCGCGAGCTTGGCGCACACGGTCTCCGCGGCGGACTCGACCGGGACCATCAGGGTTTCGCCGGTACAACGCACCCGCACCTCGAACGCGCCCTTGGCAAGCCCTCGTTCTCCCACGTTGATCCGCAGCGGCAGCCCCAGCAGGTCCGCATCCTTGAACTTCACGCCGGGCCGCTCCGGCCTTTCATCATATAGTACTTCCAGTCCGATGCCTTTCAAGCAAGAGACCAATTGCTCGGCCGCCTGGACGCTGGGTGCGTGCTGCTCGTTGATCAGCAGCACCTCGACCTCCGCCGGCGCGATCGACGCGGGCCAGACGATCCCCTGCTCGTCGTGGCTCTGCTCGATCACCGCCTGCAGCGTCCGTGTCACGCCGATGCCGTAGCAGCCCATCACGCAGGGCTTCTTCTGGCCGTCCTCGCCGAGATACATCGCCCCGAGCTGTTCGCTGTACTTGGTGCCGAGCTTGAAGACGTGCCCGACCTCGACGCCGCGCTTGGCCCGCAGCGTCCCCGCGCAGCGCGGGCAGCCGTCGCCCTCGATCGCGAAACTGATGTCGGCAAACTCCTTCACCCCCGCGTCGCGCTCGATATCCACGTTCCGGAGGTGGGCGTCCGCTTCGTTCGCGCCGGTGACCGCCCCGCGGTACCCGCGCAGCTTGAGGTCGGCGACCCGCGGGAGGGAGAGCCCGACCGGCCCGGCGAAACCCACCGGCGCGCCGGTGGTCCGCTCGATCGTCGCCGCGTCGGCCAGCTCCAGCGTCTTCGCGCCGAGGGCCCGCCGCAGCTTGATCTCGTTCACGTCGCGGTTGCCGGGCACGAGCGCGGCGACGGGCTTTCCGTCCGCCACGTAAATCAGGGTCTTGATCAGGCGCGCGGGCGGCGACCGGAAGAAGCCGGCCACCTCCTCCACGGTACGTAGCCCGGGGGTGGACACCTTCTCGACCGGCCGGTCGGCCCCGTCGAAAACCGGGATCTCCCGCAAGACGCTCTCCGCGCGCTCCAGGTTCGCCGCGTAGGAGCAGGCGTCGCACTCGACCAGCCCGTCCTCGCCCGCGTCCGCCAGGACCATGAACTCGTGAGAGGAACTGCCGCCCATGGCGCCGGTGTCGGCTTCGACGATCTTGGTCCGCAGGCCGCAGCGCTTGAAGATCCGCCGGTAGGCCTCGTACATCGCCCGGTAGCTCCTTTCGGCGCCCTCCGGGTCGGCGTCGAAGCTGTAGCCGTCCTTCATGATGAATTCCTTGGCGCGCATCAGCCCGAAGCGCGGCCGGATCTCATCCCGGAACTTGGTCTGGATCTGGTAGAGGTTGACGGGCAACTGGCGGTAGGAGCTGACTTCGTGGGCCACGAGGTCGGTGACGATTTCCTCGTGCGTCGGCCCGAGGACCAGGCCCCGCCCCTGGCGGTCCTTGACCTTGAACATCACGTCCTTGAGCACCTCGTAGCGTCCGGTCTGCTCCCAGATTTCCCGGGGGTGAAGCGCCGGCATGAGGATCTCCAGGGCGCCCGCGCCGTTCATCTCCTCGCGGACGATGCGCTCGACCTTGCGCAGGGCGCGCAGGCCGAGCGGCAGGAAGGTGTACAGGCCCGCGCCCAGCTTGCGGATCAGCCCCGCCCGCAGCATGAGTTGATGGCTGGGGATCTCCGCCTCCTGCGGGACTTCCCTCAACGTCGGGATCAATTGTCTGGACCAGCGCACGATGCCCATCCTTCGCTAGGGGGTTTGCGGCCGAGTCCGGCCGCCCGTTCGCGCTGTGTTTTCGCCGTTTTCAGGCCCGAGCGCAACAAAAAACCGCGCGGCGCGGCCCGCCGTTCTTTTCCATTGCGCCGATCTGCCGGGGCGGGTATTTTCGCGCCCCGAGGAACATCATCATGAAAAAGAAAATTTATCTCTGCGGGCCGATCATGGACGAGCACGAGGGCGTCGCACGCGCCTGGCGCGAGGAGGCCAAGAAACGGATGGGCCAGGATTTCATCCTGCTCGATCCCATGCGGCGCAACTTCAAGGATCGCGAGGTGGACAGCGCCAACGAGATCGTCGAGTTCGACCTGCAGGACATCCGCGACGCCGACATCCTGCTCGTGAACTACAGCAAGTCCTCCGTCGGCACCTCGATGGAGGTGTTCTTCGCCTCGCAGAACCTGGGGAAATTCGTCGTGGCCTTCTCGCCGTACACATTCAAGGATTGCAGCCCGTGGATGGTGCGGTTCTGCACAAAGATCCTGCCGAGCCTGGAATCCGCAACGGACTACATCCGGGAACACTTCCTGGTGCAGCACCTGGCGTGAGGCCGCGAAAACCCGCGGAGGGCCCGGTCAATGCCCCTTGGTCTTGGGCAGGCCGTAGGCGCGATCGCCGTCCTTCCACTTCCCCGCCTTCTTGAGCGTTTCGACGCGCTCAAAGCGCTTCAGGACGTTTCGCTTGGCCGCGATCTTGCCGCCGGTCTTCCAACTTGAATGAAGTGACATACCCGCAGTCCTTTTTTCACCGGTCCCCGCGGACCTTTTTGCGTTTGGCAGGGCGTAGGAATAGCAGAAAACGTGCGGATGTCAACCCTCGGGGCACCCGGTGGCGTCGTCCATCCACATGAGGCGCGGCAGGACCCGCCAGTTCCGTTGCCGGCGAAGACGGGCCAGCACCGAGTCGCCGAACCCGCGCAGTTCGTTCCGCCACCGGATCAGCGTCCGGCCCTTCAGCCCCGCGGGCGAGCCGCCGCGGACCGCCACCACCCCGAGGCCGTCCGTCGAATCCCAGAGTTCGGCCATGTCCTCCAGGAGCCGGCGCAACAGGGGCTGCCAGACCAGTTCCAGCCGGTCTCCCGGCAGGCCCGCGATGCGGCCCAGGTCGAGAATCCAGACCGGCTCGCCGCCCGCCCAATCCGAACTCCGGTAGAGCCCCGAGACCAGACGCCTCCATACTCCCAGGGATCGCAGCGGCGGCGCCGCCCGGCCATGCAGGCCGCACAAGACGGACCCGATCATGTGCCCGACGTAGTCCGAGGGAATCCACTGGCGGGCATATCGCTCCCGCCAGAACAGGGCCACGACACGCGCCACTTCCTCCGCCATCTCCGGCGCGATCGGCCCGGCGCGGCCGATCTCCCGGCGGAGATCGGCTTCCAACTCCTCCGCGCCGGCCATGGAGTGGTTCCAGATCATTGCCGCCCGATCAATCCTTCCACTTCGCTCAAGAACTGGTTCACGTCCCGGAAGCGGCGGTAGACCGAGGCGAACCGCACGTAGGCCACCTCGTCGAGCTTCTCCAGGCGGTCCATGACCTTCTTGCCGATGACCGTGCTGGGCACTTCCCGCTCGTACTCGCTCTCGAGTTCACTGACGATGCCGTCCACCAGCACCTCGACCTGCTGGCTGCTGATCGGCCGCTTCTCGCACGCACGGGTCATGCCGCTGATCAACTTGCGCCGATCAAAATCCTCGTGCCGACCGTCGCGCTTGATGACTCGCAAGTGGGCCTTCACCACCTCTTCGTAGGTGGTGAAGCGATGCTGGCAACCCAGGCAGACGCGGCGCCGACGGATCACATCGCCATTACGAACGGACCGGCTGTCGATCACCTTGTCTTCCAACTGGCCGCATTTCGGACATCTCATGATGCTGAACCCATCCCGGCACACCCCCTCCATAGGGTCTCTTGAGACACTGCCCCACAACATATAGCATTGTCAAGGTAAACATCCAAAAAATACAAAAAAATGGCGGTTCTGCCATTTTTTCAATGACAGAAACCGCCATTTCAGGTACTAATTCTTATGCACTGCCGGCTTGGTGAGAAGCCGGTAGTCGGAAGAAGACCTTACTTCTTCGCCGCTTTCTTCTTGGCGGGTTTCTTCGCCGCTTTCTTCTTGGCTGCCATTGCTATCTCCCCCCCTTCATCCCCGGTCGTTACCGTCCGGGGTTTGTTGTCATCCGACGCCCGGGAGTCTTTTTGATTTCAGCGGGATGAACCCGCCTCGATTTCATTCTCCATCAGCGCCGGACTTTCCTCGGGCTCTCCTCCGCATGAGAGCGCCGACTCAAGACAAGACGGGCTGCTTGTTCTCCCTGACCACGCGACGCCGCGATCGATAGGCCATCGGTCACGGCGTCACTCACCGTATTACAAAAGGACAGAATGCCCTCATCGCTTTGCATCGAAATAAAAATAGATCGACCTGCGCCGATCGTCAACGCTTATCGTGAACTTTTTTTTCCGATCGACCGTCCTCGCGCGGCCGGCGTCGCTCGACGATCGCGCATGGACCGCTCGATCCGCCGCACGAGTTTCATCCCCACGCGCGCCTTGCTCATCAGCGGCCACGCCTCGCGCGTGCCGTCCGCCGCGAGGAGGATCACGCGGTTGGTGTCGGTCTCGAAGCCCGCGGTTCTGCCGGACACGTCGTTGGCCACGATGAGGTCGAGCCCTTTCTCGTTCAGCTTCCTTGCCGCTTCCTTCTGCGGCGCGCCGGTCTCCGCGGCGAAGCCGACGTACAGGCGCCGCCCCTTCAGCGGGCGCACGTCGCGCAGGATGTCGATTGTGGGCGTGAGTTCCAAGCGCAACGAGCGGCGCTTCCCTTTTTTAATTTTCTTCTTCGCCGCCGCCGTGGGTCTCCAGTCCGCCACGGCCGCAGCCATGATCAATGCGTCACACCAACGGATCTTCCGTCGCACGGCCCGGCGCATCTGCTCCGCGGTGATGACATGCATTACTTTCTCATTGGAAGGAGGTTGCAACAATACGGGGCCGGAGACCAGGACCACCTTGTGCCCGCGTTTCACGGCTGCAGCCGCGATGGCGTAGCCCATTTTACCGGAAGAACGGTTGCTGATGAATCGGACGGGATCGATGGGCTCGCGGGTCGGACCGGCTGTCACCAGGATGTTCATGCGCCCAGCGCGCGCGACACTTCCGCGACGATCAGATCGAGGTCCGCGAGCCGGCCCGCGCCGACGATGCCGCACGCCAGTTCACCGTGCCCGACGTCGATCACACGCACCCCGCGCTGCCGAAGCGCGGCCAGGTTGGCCTGCGTGGCCGGGTGGTTCCACATCTTTTCGTTCATCGCCGGCGCCACGACGAGCGGCGCCGTGCAGGCGAGCGCGGTCGCGGTGACGATGTCGTCCGCCAGGCCGTGCGCCAGTTTCGCGATCACGTTGGCGGTGCAGGGCGCGATGACCAGCGCGTCGCAGGAGGCGAGGTCGAGATGCTCGAAAACCGACGCCGGCATCCCTTCGCACTTGCCCGCGGCGACGGGATGCCCCGTGAGCGCGTGGAACGTCAGCGGCCCGACGTATTTCGTCGCCGCCTCGGTCATCATGACCCAGACGTCCCACGACTTCGCGGTAAACCGGCGGACCAGTTCCGCCGCCTTGTACGCGGCGATGGACCCGGTGACGCCCAGCACGACGCGCTTGCTCATGGCCGCCTACTTTCCCCCGCGGATCAGGTGATGCTCGGCCAGGATGATCGCGCGCAGGTTGTCGTAGGCCTCCGCGAGGTCGTCGTTGACCACCATGTACTTGTATTCCGTCCACCGCGCGATCTCGTTCTCGGCCTGCTTCAGCCGGCGCGCGATGGTCTCGTCCGTGTCCTTGCCGCGCTTGGTGAGCCGGTTCCGGAGCACCTCCAGGGACGGCGGCACGACGAAGATATCCACCACCTCGATGCGCATCGGGTCGCCCGCGGGGGCCCGCCGGGCGTATTCCCGGACGGCCGCCGCGCCCTGGACATCCAGGTTCATGAGGACATCCCGGCCCTCGCTTAACGCCTTGACTACAGGTGTTTTAGGCGAGCCGTACAGGTTGCCGTGGACGATGGCATGCTCCAGGAATTCGCCCTCCGCCAGCTTCCGCTGGAACTGCTCCTGCGTCAGGAAGTAGTAGTTCTTCCCGTCCACCTCGCCCTCCCGCGGGGCGCGGGTCGTGCTGGTGATGGTGTAGAAGAAGGACGGGAACTCGGCGTAGAGCTTGTCGCAGAGCGTCGTTTTCCCGGCGCCCGAGGGCGCGGACACGATGAAGACCTGGGGATGTCGGGGCAGCGTGATCATTCTATGTTTTGCACCTGTTCTCGTAGGCGTTCCAGTTCCGCTTTCACATTCACCACGCGCCGCGCGATGGCGGCATCGTTGGCCTTCGATCCAATGGTGGTGGCCTCGCGCAGCATCTCCTGGGCGAGGAAGTCCAGCGAACGGCCCACGGCCCCGCCGGCCCGGAGCATCCGGCGGGCCTGCCCGATGTGGCTCGCCAGCCGCGTGAGTTCTTCGGCGATGTCCGCCCGGTCCGCGAAGAGCGCCAGTTCGCGGAGCACCCGTTCGTCCGCCGCCTCCTTCTCGAAGCCGGTCTCGCGAAGCCTCGCCGCCAGTTTCGCGCGATACTGCCGGAGCACCTCGGGCGCCCGCTCCCGGATCGCGGACAGGTCCGCGTCCATGAACCGGAGGCGCTTCTCGATGTCGCGGCGGAGCGCGGTCCCTTCCCGCCCGCGCATGCGCGCCAGTTCGGCGAGCGCGCGCACCAGCGCCGCGCGGACGACCGGCCAGGCCCGGTCCGCCTCGCGCGCGGGCGGCTCGAACCGCACGACCTCCGGGAGCTGGAGCAACAGGTCGGGACTGAAATCCCCGCGGAGGCCGACCCGGCGCGCTGTCCTGCGCAGCGCCTGGACGCAGGCCGAGGCCAGGTCCTCGTCCACGCGCAGGTTCCGGCGCCGCAGGGCGGCGGACCACTGCGCGCTGACGGCCACGCTGACGCGACCCCGCGAAAGGGCCTTCCGAAGCTCCTCCTCGATCCGCGGGGCCAGCGAGCCCAGGACCGGGGGCAGGCTGACGGAGCAATCCAACTGCTTGCGGTTGACGGAACTGACCTCCACTTCCGCGCCGATCCCTCCGCGGGCCGCCTGCCCCCGCCCATGCCCTGTCATGCTCTGAATGCTCATGCCGTCGGTCCGCCGTGATTCGCGCTCCACGCGGAGACCTGCTGCACGTCTTTATCGCCGCGCCCGGACAGATTGACAAGGACCAAGTCCTTTTTCTTCCAGCGGCGCGCGTTCTTGATCAGCCAGGCGACGGCATGGACCGACTCCAGCGCGCCCAGGATCCCCTCCCAGCGGGCCAGGGCGTAGAAGGCGTCCACGGCCTCGCGGTCCGTCACGTGGCTGTACTCCGCGCGTTTCAAATCCCGCAGCAGCGCGTGTTCCGGGCCGACGGCGGCGTAGTCCAGGCCCGCGCTGACCGAGTGGGTCAGGCGGATCTGCCCCTCGCGGTCCTGCAGCACCCACGTGCGCGTGCCCTGCAGGACGCCGACGCGGCCGTCGGCGAACCGCGCCGCGTGTTGCCCGCTGCGGATGCCGAGCCCGCCGGCCTCGACGCCGATCAGTTCCACGCCGCGGTCCTGGAGAAAAGGATAGAACAGGCCGATCGCGTTGCTGCCGCCGCCGACGCAGGCCACCAGCGCGGACGGCAGCCGGCCCTCCTGCCGGAGGATCTGGCGCCGCGCCTCGCGCCCGATGACGCTCTGGAACGTCCGGACCATCACGGGATAGGGATGCGCCCCGTAGGCCGTGCCCAGGACGTAGTGGGTCGTGCGCACGTTCGTCACCCAGTCGCGCATGGCCTCGCTGATGGCCTCCTTCAGCGTCTGCTGGCCGGCGGTCACGGGCACGACCTCGGCCCCGAGGCTGCGCATGCGGAAGACGTTGAGGGCCTGGCGCTCCATGTCCACCTTGCCCATGTACACGACGCACTGCATGCCGAAGAGCGCGGCGCAGGTGGCGGTGGCGACGCCGTGCTGGCCGGCGCCCGTCTCCGCGATCACGCGCTTCTTGCCCATCCGCCGGGCGAGCAGGCACTGGCCGACGCCGTTGTTGATCTTGTGGGCGCCGGTGTGGCAGAGGTCCTCGCGCTTGAGGTAAATCTTCGGGCCGCCCAGCTCGCGGGTCATGCGCTCGGCGAAGTACAGCGGTGTCGGGCGGCCGACGTACTCGCGCAGGTAATACGCCAGATCGCGGCGGAAGGACGGGTCGCGCCGCGCCGCGCGAAACTCGCGCTCGAGTTCCTGGAGCGGGGCCATCAGCGTTTCGGGGACGAACATCCCGCCGTACGGCCCGAAGTGGCCGTGCGCGTCCGGCTCCGTGTCTATGCGTTTTCGCGGCATGCCCGAATGAATTCTTCCGCTTTTTTCAGATCCTTGCGGCCGGGCGAGAGCTCGACGCCCGAGCTGACATCCACGCCCCAGGGCCGGACCGTCCGGATCGCCTCCGCCACGTTCTCCGGCGTCAGGCCCCCGGCCAGCACGACGGGTTTCCCGCAGCGCTCCACGAACGCCCGCGCCGCGGCCCAGTCCCCCACCCGCCCGGTGCCCCCGGGCGAATCGGCACTATAACTGTCCACCAGGAACGCGTCAACGAAGGCGGCCTCGCCGGGGCCCGGCGCCTCGCGGTCGAGATGCAGGGTTTTCCAATGTTTGGAAAATTCGCGGATTATTTTTCCAATGTTTGGAAAAATCTCCGGCTTTTTTTCCAATGATTGGAAAAACCCGTACTGGACGACATCCAGGCCGGCCTCCCGGACCGCCGCTTCCAACTCCTCCGGCGGGGCATTGACGAACACGCCGACCTTCAAAAGTCCCGGCGGCAGCTCGCGGGTCCAGGCGGCCACGTCGGCGGGCCGGACGCACCGCTTCGAGCCGGACCAGAAGACGAAGCCCAGCGCGTCGGGCCGCAGCGCCGCGACCGCCTGCACGTCGGCCCCGTTGGCCAGGCCGCAGATTTTTACCAATACCGGCACAAGTCCTAGTGCTTGAGGGCCGTAAGGATCAGCATGGGCCCGACGAAGAAGGCCTTGCCGATGAAGTAGAGCCCGATGCCGGTGGACATCACGTCGTCACCGTGATCGAACCCCACCTTGGTCAGGATCCACAGCCCCGCCGCCGCGCACAGCACGAACGCCACGAGCCCCGACAGAATACCGACTGTTTTCATGATGCGCCCTCCCAAGCCTGCCCCATCAGTTCACGAACCGCCCGCTCCACGTCCGGCTGACGTAAAAGCTGTTCGCCCACCAGCACCGCGTGAACGCCCGCGCCCTTCAGGAGCAGGACGTCCGCCGCGGTACGGATCCCGCTCTCGCTGACCAGTGTACACCTTGCCGGCGCGAGTGTCTTCAAGCGTTCGGTGGTTCCGAGGTCCACCGTGAACGTGCGCAGGTCGCGGTTGTTGACCCCGATGCACTCCGCGCCGCTCGCGGCCGCCCGCCGCATCTCGGCTTCGTCATGGACCTCGAGCAGGACTTCCAGCCCGGCCGCCCGGCATTCCGCGAACAGGACCGACAGTTCCCGGTCGTCCAGCGCGGCGGCGATCAGGAGGACGGCGGACGCGCCGATCGCCCGGGCATGCCAGACCTGCCAGGGGTCCACGACAAACTCCTTATAAAGAAGAGGCAGCGGCACCGCCGCGCGGACGGCGAGGAACGCCTCCTCGCCGCCGGCGAAGTACTTGCGGTCCATCAGCACGGACATCGCCTGCGCGCCGGCCCGGGCGTAGGAGGCCGCGATGGCGGCGGGCTCGAAGGGCTCGCGGATCGCGCCCGCGGAGGGCGACCGGCGCTTGGCCTCGGCGATCAGGCCGATCGGCGCGGCGCGAAGGGCGACGGCGAACGGCGGCGGGGGGGCGGCCGGCGCGGCGCGAAGCATTTCGATGGGCCGGTCCTGTTTCCAGGCGGCCACTTCTATCCGCTTGTGGGCGAGGATTTCGGAGAGGATGTTCACAGGGTTCAGGATTCAGGGTTCGGGAGTTCAGGATAACAGCGCTGCACGTCCCTGGCCATTCTGTCATTCCGAACGCCAGCGAGGAATCCCCTTTCCCTCCACCCGCAGGGATCAGGAGATCCTTCGCTGCGCTCGGGATGACATGCATTCATGGCTTCTTGCAGGAGGGCTTATCGCATGAACAGGCGCCGTTACGATTCGGAGGCTGTCCCCGGGTTCTGGCGGAGATAGGCCTGGATGAACCGATCGAGGTCGCCGTCGAGCACGGCGTCGGCGTTGCCGGTCTCGACGTCGGTGCGATGGTCCTTGACCATGGTGTACGGCTGGAGCACGTAGGACCGGATCTGCCGGCCCCAGGCGATCTCGCCCTTCTCGCCGTAGAATTTCTCCATCTCCTTGCGTTTCTTGTCCGCCTCGTACTCGTAGAGCTTGGCCATCAGCATCTTCATGGCGCGGTCGCGGTTCTTGTGCTGCGATCGCTCGGCCTGGCAGGCCGCGACGATGCCGGTGGGCAGGTGGACGAGCCGCACGGCGGAATCGGTCTTGTTCACGTGCTGGCCACCGGCCCCGCCGGAACGGTAGGTGTCCACGCGCAAGTCCTTGTCGTCGATCTCGATCTTGATGGAGTCATCTACCTCGGCGACGACGTCGAGTGAGGCGAAGGACGTGTGGCGGCGTTTGTTCGCATCGAAGGGGCTGATGCGAACGAGGCGGTGGACGCCGCGCTCGGCGCGGAAGTAGCCGTAGGCATAGGGGCCGCGCACGAGGAAAGTGATGCTCTTGAGTCCGGCCTCCTCCCCCGAGAGCGAGTCCATGATCTCGACCTCGAAGCCGTGGTCCTCGCAGTAGCGGCGGTACATGCGGAAGAGGATGCTGGTCCAGTCGCAGGACTCGGTCCCGCCGGCGCCGGCGTGGAGGCTCAAGTAGGCGTTGTTGGCGTCGAAGCGCTGACTCAACAGCAGCCGGATTTCAAGCGCGGAAAAGTCCGCCTCGACCCGCTTGAGGTGCCCCTCGATTTCGCGCAGGACGGATTCCTGCTGGGCCGGGTCCTTCTCCTGTTCGGCCAGTTCCAGAAGCACGCCGGTGTCCTCGATGTCGCGGGCGGCGGTGTCGTAGGGATCGAGTACGCCGCGCACGGCGTTGGTCCGGGCGATGATGTCCCGGGCCTTGGCCTGGTCGTTCCAGAACTCGGGCGCGGCGGCGAGGGCTTCCAGTTCGGCTAGCGTCCGGCGGCGGGTTTCGACGTCAAAGATACCCCCGCATCTCCTCGAAACGCTTCTGGAGGGCTTGCCATTGTTGCTGGAGTTCGTAGAGCATGGGGAGGTGTTCGGTGTTCGGAAAAACCATTCACTATTCGCTATGTACTATTCTCTTCTCTTTGTCTCATCCCGGCCGCGCCGTAAAGAAAAAAACAGCGACAACACGCCGATTCCCGCACAGGACTGGGCGAAGCGGTCGCCGTGGCGGGTGTAGAACGTCAGGGGCATGTCCTCCGCCGGCACGCGGACTTCGGCCGAACGCATTCCCATGACGCGGGTGAATCCGTTCCCGTCGTCGAGCACGTCGTGGACGCGGCCGCGGCGGTCGATGAAGCAGGAAATCCCCGTGTTGGCACAGCGGACGGCCGGCACGGCGTTCTCCACGCAGCGGAAGACGCACTGGATCATGTGCTGTTTCGGCGCCCAGCCGGGATCGAACCAGGCGTCGTTGGTCTGGTTGAACAGGACGCGGGCGCCGTGGCGGACGGATTCGGCGGCCAGCGGGGCGACGGTGTCTTCGAAGCAGATCAGCACGGAGAACGGGATATCCGGCCGGTCCAGCCGGAACACCGTGCTCGTGTGGCCGGGCGAGAAGCTGGCCTGGATCGGCGTGAGCGCCTGGACAAACGGCAGGAACGGCTGCAGCGGCACGTACTCGCCGAAGATCACGAGATGCCGCTTGTCGTAGCCCTTGACGATGATGCCGTTGGTGTCGAAGAGGAAGGAGCTGTTGTAATAGCGCGGCCCCTCGTCGAGCCATTCCGTGTCCATCGAGCCGACGAGCAGCGGCGTCCCGTTGGTGACCATCTCGACCGCGAGGCCATAGCTGGCCTCGCTGTCGCGGATGTCGTCGGGGACCGCGGTCTCGGGCCAGACCACGAGGTCCGACCCGCCGACGCGCAGGGCCTGCTCGGTCAGGGTCCGCAGGCGCCCGTAGATCATATCGAACTTGGCGGCGGTCCACTTCTCGTCCTGGGGGATGTTGGGCTGGACCACGGCGACGCGCAGCGGCAGGCCTTCCGCGCGATCCGCGCGCAGGCTCCGCCAGCCGTACGCCACCGCGAGGGCGACGGCCAGGAAGCCCATCATCAGCTCGGGGTGCGGGCGGCGGCCCCAGCGGCCGCGGACCTCGAGGTAGCGCAGGATCGTCAGGGCGAGGGCGGCGTTGGCCCAGACCACGAGCGCGGAGACGGCGTAGACCCCGCCCCCGCGCGCGACCTGGATCAGCGGCAGGTTGGCATATTGCGAGACACCCAGGGGGTTCCAGGGCCAGCCGGTGAAGAGCGTGGAACGGAGATACTCGGCGCCGGTCCAGGCGGTGGTGACCAGCGCCATGAGCGCCAGGTTGGCCAGGCCCGACGCGGCGCCCCGGCGCGCCGTCCAGGCGGAAAAGAGCAGGACCGGCGGGACGAACCAGAGCGCGCTGTACAACGACAGAATGATCCAGCCGATCCCCGTCACGCGCGTCAGCCAGCTGATCGACCCCAGCCAGAAGACCGCGCCGGCCAGGAATCCCATCTTCACCGCGCGGCGCGGCGGAAGGAAGCGGGCCGTCAGCAGGAGCGGGACGAGGGCCACCCACGCCGCGTTCCGCCATTCCAGCGGGGGGAACGCCGCGAAGAGCAGCAGCCCGCTCAACGAACCCGCGGCCGCCGGCAGGGCGGCGCGGATCCTCTCCTGGAAGGATGCGCTCATATCCCGAAAGCGCGAAGAATAGCGGAATCCGGTAAAGTCGCAATCTTTGACGCCGTCGGGCGGGTTCTGCTATCGTTCCATCAAGGAGAAGGCCATGAAAAAGCTCATTGGGTTGCTGTCCATCGCGCTGTGTGCCGACGGCGCGGCGCAGGATTACATGTACGAGACGCTGGACCGTTACCTGCTGGGCCCGGTCTCGGCCTACCCGGGCTGGGGCGCAACCAACGTGCTGCCCGTCTTCACCAACACGCAGCCCGCGCAAGTCTCCAATGTGCATCCCGCCTCCAGCCCGAACGGCCTCCTGTTCGCCCCGCCGGCCGCGGGCAAGCAATGCACGCTGGCCGCGTACACGAACCTGGACGCCCGCTATGACTACGAGGGCGACAATCATCCCGTCCTGCGGACCTCGTTCATGCTGTACAAGGAGCACGCGCGGCAGGATTTCAGCTTCATGCAGGGACGGGATTTCGCGGATATGTGGATCGGGACGGACACCAGCGACGGTACGATCATCGTGGATGAGATCGACACGGGCGCCTCGTACGTCACGGGCCGGTACGCGGAGGTCGTGTACCTGTACAACATGTCCAACAACGACCATTGCGTGCAGTACGACGGGATGACCATCGTGCCCTGGGCCGGCACGGACGCCCCCTCCCTGACCCAGGTGGTCCACTGTGCGTTTTGGCGGATGCAGGATGCCTATCCCGGAGCGCAGTTGTTCGTCGACCATGTTCGGATAGACAAGCCCACGCCCGGCACGGTGGCCTGGTTCCGGTACGAGACGCCCACGAACGTCGCCGGCGACCACGCCGGGTTCTTCCGGGCCTCGAGAATTGACGGTGGCTGGAATGAAGCGGTTGCCGCCTCCACTCCCTTGCTGGACGGCGTCCAGGAGAGGGCCAACGACCTGGGGCGGGCCAGCTTCCGGCTGACCGAGCTCCTGCCGTGGACCAACACGACCAAGATGACCGAATGGACCCTGGAGGCCATCCTCGCGGCCCGGCCCGGGGCCGTGGGCACGCCGGGCAACCTGCAGATTCTCGACTGGGCGACCCTCACGGGCTTCAATACCACCAATGCGCAGGTCAACCTGGTCTGGCTGCGCACCACCCAGCACTTCTCCCTGTACCTGCGCGACGCCCAGCAGACGACCACGGCCAACCAGTACCTTCCGTTGCAGGGCGCCATGCCCGCCGACGGCCGCTGGCACCACTTCGCCCTCGTGAAGACGGGGGCCTGGATGACCGCCTACGTGGACTACCGCCCGACGGACCACTGGCCCCTCGACGGCACGGCCTCGGGCGACTACGAGTTCTACGCCGCCAGTCACGCGCGCATCGGCGAGTCTCACAACGGGGGGAACAGTTCAAACCCCGACCAACTCCTCGACGAAATGCGATTCACCGCGCGCGCCCTGCGGACGGACGAATTCCTCCAGTTCGGCCAGCCGGAGATCGTGTCGCCGCCCGACCCTGCGGCCGCCAACTGGAACCTGGACGTGATGACGATCTCCGGCCGCACCTACAACGTCGAGACCGCCTCCCGGCCCGGGGCCTCATCCTGGAACACCCTGCTGCCCGCCACCGTCGCCACCGGCCATTACAGCACCTTCACGATCCCGGCGACGACCAACCGGTCCCTGCGGATTGTGCGGCCGTAGCCACTAGGACCTGCGAGAAGGGCACCCATGCGCAACGGGGTTGAACCGCGCCGTCTCTGGCATCCGTATACGAGGCATTCCGCCGTGGAGGCGGGGTTGCCGGAGATCGTGCGGGGCGAAGGCCTTCATCTCTTCGATGCCGAAGGGCACCGGTACGTGGATGCCATCGCGTCGTGGTGGTGTGGCGCGCTGGGCCACGGGCACCCCCGGATCGTCGAGGCCATCCGGCGGCAGGCGGGCGAGCTGCAGCACAGCATCCTCGGCAACCTGTCCCACCCCCGGGCGGAGGAACTGGCGCGGCGGCTGGCCGATCTCATGCCGACGCCGGACCGCCACGTCCTGTTTGCGTCCGACGGCGCCAGCGCGGTCGAGGCCGCGCTGAAGATCGCGCTGCAATACCGGACCAACACCGGGCAGCCGGGCCGGGACCGCTTTGCCTACCTGGAGGAGGCCTACCACGGGGACACGCTGGGCGCCGTGTCGGTGGGCTATCTCGAGGGTTTTCACAAGCCGTTTCAATCGGTGCTGTTTCCCGCGTTCGAGGTGTCCGTCCCCGCGTTTTACCCCTCGAATAGCGTCGAAGAGGACATCTGCTTCGAGGAAACGGCCGAAGTCTTCAAGCGTCACAGCCACGAGCTCACCGCCCTGATTGTCGAACCGCTCTGCCAGGGAGCGGCGGGCATGCGGCTGTACTCCCCCGCCTATCTCCGCCGGCTGTCCGATCTTTGCCGGAAGCACGACGTCCTGCTGATCGCCGACGAAATCGCGACGGGGTTCGGGCGCACGGGCCGGATGTTCGCGTTCGAGCACGCGGGGGTCGACCCGGACCTCGTCTGCGTCGGCAAGGCCCTGTCGGCCGGCACCCTCCCGATCAGCGCGACGATCGTGAAGGACGAAATCTACCGGACGTTTTCTGACGCGCCCGAGGATCGTTCCTTCTATCACGGCCACACGTTCTGCGGAAATCCGATCGCCGTCGCGGCCGCCCTGGAGGCCCTGCGGGTCTACGAGGAAGAGGGAATCTGGGAGAAAGCCGCGGCCCTTGAGGAAGTCTTCCGGACCGTGCTGGAACCCTTGAAGACGCGGCGCGGCGTGCTGGAGGTCCGGGTACTGGGCGCGATCGCGGCGGTGGAACTGGACTCCGCCGCCGCGGCCCGGACCGTTCGCGACCGCCTGCTGGCCCGCCGCATCCTGTCCCGGCCCCTGGGAACGGTCGTCTATCTGATGCCCCCGCTGAACATCGGGCGCGAGGCGGCAGCCGACCTCGCCCGCTCGCTCGTCGAAGCCATCACGGCATGATCGAAGCCCGGTTTCATTCCTTTTCCCGTGCGGGCGGATGGGACATCCACCTGGCCGATCCCCGCGAGGTGCATTCGGCCGACAAGCTGCCGGACGTGCTTCCGCTGGTCCGCCGCGCCGAGGCCTCCGCGCGCGGGGGGAAGTGGGTGGCCCTGCTGTTGAGTTACGAGTCGGCCTCCGCCTTCGATGCCGCGCTGGTCACGCGCGAGCCGGGCGCCTTTCCGCTGGCCTGGATGGCGGTGTTCGGCGAAACCCGCGATGTACGCCCGGCGGCCGCGGGCGCGGCCCCGAGAGCCTGGCACCCTTCGATATCCCGCGAAAGTTATGAATCCGCCATCCGCCGAATCCGCGAGTACATCGCCGCCGGCGACACGTACCAGGTCAATTACACCTTTCCATTGCACGCGGACTTCCGCGGCGACGGCGCCGCATGGTTCGAGCGCCAAGGGCCGGCCCAGGCCGCGCCCTGGAGCGTCTTTGTGGACACCGGCCGCTTCCAGGTCTTGAGCTTTTCGCCGGAACTGTTTTTCGACTGGAGCGCCGGGCGGATCGTGTGCCGGCCGATGAAGGGCACGGCGCCTCGCGGCTTGTGGTTCGAGGACGACGAGACGCGGGCCCGGACGCTGGCGGAGAGCCAGAAGGAACAAGCCGAGAATCTGATGATCACCGACATGGTCCGGAACGACCTCGGGCGGATCGCGCAGGTCGGCTCGGTGAGAACCACCCGGCTCTTCGAGGTCGAGCGGTACCCCACCCTTTTCCAGATGACCTCCTCGATCGAAGCGCGGGTGCGGCCCGGGACCCGGCTGGCGGACGTTCTCCGCGCGCTCTTTCCCGGCGCCTCGGTCACCGGCGCGCCGAAGGTGCGCACGATGCAGATCATCCGCGAACTCGAACCGCATCCGCGCGGGCTCTATACCGGCGCCATCGGGCTTTTGCAGCCGGACGGCACCGCGCAATTCAACCTCCCTATCCGCACGGTCGTCGTGGATCGCGAGGCCGGCGCAGCGGTGTTCCATACCGGTGGCGGCGTCACGTGGGACTCGACCGCCGAGGGTGAATACGGCGAATGCTTGTTGAAGACGGCGTTCCTGAACGAATCTCCGCGCACCTTCTCGCTCCTGGAAACCCTGCGGATCGAAAACGGCGGATATTACCTGCTGGAAAGGCATCTTCGGCGATTGCGTCAATCCGCGGCCTATTTCGACATTCCGCTGGACGAGTCCTTTCTTAGGACACGGTTGGCCCAATTCGCGGCGGACCGGCGCGCGGGGACCTGGCGGGCGCGGCTGTTGCTCCAGGCCCGCGGGGAAGTCGAGATCGAGGCCCAGCCGTTGATTCCTGCCGCCGCGCCGTGGCGTGTCGCGCTGGCGAACGAGCCGGTGAACAGCCGCGATCCCTTCCTGTACCACAAGACCACCCGGCGGGAAGTCTACGACCGGCACCGGGCGGCGCACCCGGACTGCCGGGACGTCATCCTCTGGAACGAACGCGGGGAGGTCACGGAATCCTGCCTGGCCAACGTGTCGGCGGTCATCGGCGGGCGGGAATGCACGCCGCCCGTCGCCTGCGGCCTGCTGCCGGGAACGCTGCGGGCGGAGCTGCTGGAATCGGGCCAGCTGGAAGAGCGGGTATTGCGCAAGGACGACCTGGCGCGGGCGGAGGCCGTATGGCTGATCAATTCCGTCCGAGGGCGGGTGGCGGTGACGTGGGCCTGAACGGCGCGGCTCCGGAACCGTCAGGCCAGCAGTTCCCGGACAACCTGGAGCACGGACTCGACGCGCACTTCATGGAGTTCGGAGCCGGGGGCGCGGATCACGCGCACGCGCGGGCCGCGCGGGCCCCAGCGGGCGGCGTCGGACGGGCCGAAGAGGGCGACGGTCGGAATACCGAGCGCGGCGGCCAGGTGCGTGATGCCGGAGTCGTTCCCGACGTACAGGCGGCAGGCGGACAGGGCGGAAGCGACCTGGCGCAGGGAAGCCTCCTTCAGGACGGGGCGTTCGGGGTCCATGCCGGCCAGCGCCCCGGCGATCCCGCGGTCGGCCTCCCCGAGGAGATAGAAGAAGCTGCATCCGGCATCGGCCGACGCGCGGCGGGCCAGTTCCACGAAGCGATCGGCGGGCCAGTTTTTCTTCGGGCTGCCGCTGCCGGGATGAACGGCCAGGACCGGTTCGCGCAGGCCCTGTTCGGACAGCCACCGGCGGCCGGCCGCCCGCTCTTCCGCCGGCCAGTCCAGGACGGGCCGCTCGCCCTCCGCATAGAGGGCCAGGCTCTCGAGCGGTTTCATCAGGTGCTCGATGGCGTGCCCGCTCTCCACGATCGGCGAACGATAGAGAATGACCCGCGCGCCGGCCCGCTTGAGATTCTCCCGGACCAGGCCGGTGGGATCGTACAGGTAGGAGATCACGAAATCGAAGGAGCGCAGGTAGGCGATCTGTTCCGCCGGGAACTCGGGGATCGCGGAGAAGAACCGGGCCATGCCGGCCCGCTCCAGGGATTCCACGCGATTCACCAGGCCGCCGGCGAGGGCCAGGCCCGCCACGTGGGGATAACCGATCACCTCAATCCAGGCGTCCGGCCAGCGGGCGCGGAGGGCCTGCAGCACGGGCAGGGTCAGGAGGAAGTCCCCGATCGCCCCGCCCCGCAACACCATAAATCGAGCCGGCCGGGTCATGACCGGTCAGTACACGGCCAGTGCCAGTGCGAGGAGGAGGAGCCCCAGGCCGAAACGAAGGGCGCCCAGGAATCGGCACCGGCCGTCCGTGCGGTTAGCCCATTCCGCGACCCGACGGAAGTAGAACGGGCTCAAGACCAGTACGATCCCGGCCACGGCCCAGGCATACGCCAGGACCATGACGACCCAGCGCCAATCGGACTCGTGCCAGCGCGCCGCCCGGATAACCGGGTTGGCCAGCAGCAGCAGCAGGCCGCCCAGCGCGCGGGGCGCGAGGAGTTCGTCCATGAAGATGACGATGAGAAAGAAGGCCACCGGCGCCGCGGCGTAAATGTACGGCTTGAGCCAATCGAAGCGGCCCAGTTCCGCGTGGAGGACAATGACGGCGACCCACGCCAGGTCCAGGGCGGTCAGCAGCCAGGCGGGGCCCCGGCTGCGGGGGAACGCGGCGACCGCCCGGCGTACGGCCGGCGGCCACAACAGGCAGAGCGCGTTGATCGCCATGATCACGAGCGCGAGGGCGCAAGCGACCTGGGACAACGGGACACGGCCCTGTATCCAGTCCATCATAATGACTCCCGGCGGAAAACGGGGGGAACAATAGCGGCAGCCCGCGGCTTTGTCATGGGTATTCTGCCGCCCGCCGCGCGGCTCAATCGAAGATCAGGAAAAGTTCCTTGGGCAGATTGAGCGGGCGCCACTTGGGCTCGCTCAACGTTCCCGCCAACTTGAATTCGAGAAGTTTCGTCAGCGGCGAGGCGGCCAGGCGCAAGGCCTCCGCCACGATCCCCTCGCGCAGGGGCTGCACCTGGACGGTCATGTCGATCCGCTGATCCAGGTGGTATTCGCCCTTTCCCTTCAGGCTCAACACCGTGCCCTCCAGCATCGCCTCCTCCGTGCGAAACGCGCCGTCCTTGAGCACGTAGGTCGTGTGGAAATCCGTCTGGGTGGCGAATCCCAACCCGGGGTAGATGCGCGCCAGCCACTCCGACAGGCCGCCCATCAATGGAATTGCGAACAGCGCGCCGTCCTCTATGCGGAGGGTCCCCTCGCCCAGCGCCGTCCGGCCGCAGCCCGTCCCGACCCGGCCCTCGAGCCGGAAATCCGCGGAGAAGAGCCCTTCGTACGGCTTCTCCTCCACGCGGGCGAGGGCGGCGATGAGACGGTCGAAGCGGACGGTCTCGATCCGGCCCACCGCGTCGTACCGGAGATGGAGCGGGTCGTTCAGGGGATAAAAGGCCATGCGGCCGGTCAGCACGCCGCCGTACGCTTGCGCCTTGATATCCGTGATCTCCAGCCGCCGGTGCAGGGCGCGCACGCGGAACGCGATCTCGTCCGAGAGGGCCCAGCCCAGCCCAAAGCGCTGTCCCGTGACCCAGGCCTCGACATCCACGGGCGAGAAGCCGGCGTAGCTGACCGTGCCGCTGGCCGTGATGTGAGCGGGGCCTTCGAAGCGGTAGGACTCCAGGAATCGGCCGGGCCCGGGCCCGATCATACGCGCCACGGCGTGTGGCGCGGCCGAGCTGTCGATCTCGAAGGAAGCGGTCTGGCGGTTGAAGTCCAGTTCCAGCCACCCGCCCGCCCCGCCTTCGGGACGTACGACCTTCAGCGGGTCCAGCCGCATGACCCCACCCCGCAAGGTCAACCCGGCAGAGGCGGCGTCGAGGTCGACCCCGCGGTAGACCAGCGAGGTGGCGGCCACCTTTCCCCGGAAGGCAAATTGCCGCAGATCGTCCGCCGCGCCGGAGAATTCGAGCTCGACGTCCGGCGGGGCGTCGCCGAACTCGAACCAGTTCAGGATTTGCATTTGAGAGTCTGCGAGCAGCGGCTTGAACAGGTGCGGATGGAAGGCGCCCTTGAGTTCACCGTGAAAGGCGCGAGAGACGGCGTTGTACGTGGCCGCGGCCTTCAGCGAACCGCGCCGCGCGCCCTTGCCCATGACGCCGTCGAGTTTCTCGATCGTGACCAGGTCGCCCGACCGGCTGCCCGAGAGAAAGGCCTTTTCGACCCACACGCCTCCGCATTCCGCCTGCTCGATGGACAGCCAGCCGCCGAGATGACGCTTCATTTCAGCGAGCGGGGCCGGCCCACCCCACAGTTCCAGGGAAGCCCGGCCCTTGAGTTCGTAGCCCATGTCGCTCAACCGGGACCGCCAGGCCCGCGGCAGAATCGCGGCCCACTGGTGCAGCGACACGTCGCTGAAAAGCCGGAACTCCGCCTGGGTGTTGGCCAGGGACAGGAAACCGGACAGGCTCACCCTCGTATCCGCCTGTTTCAGGACGAGCGATTTCACCTCGGCCCGCGCGCCGGCCAAGCCGGCCTCCAGGCTGCAGCGGTCGAAGACCCCGACCGGCGTTTGCGTCCGGCGCGCCTCCAGCCGGAGGGTGGCCCGGGAGCGCGCGGGATCATCGAGTTCGATGGCGAAATCCAGACGGACCCTGGGAGGCTGGCTGAACCGAAGCTCGCGGGCCTGCTCCATGACCTTGAGCAGCCAGGGGGGGCACTCCCGGAGCAGGTCGGCACCGGATCGCCCGGTTTCCTTTTCGGGCATGCGCCGGCGGATCGTGCCGGCCGCCTGAATGCGCATGCCCCATCCCTCGGCGGAAAAGCCCTGGACCTCCACGAGGCCGGGCCGGATCTGAATCGTCGTCCGCACGTTATCCAGAGCGGCCCCTTCGGTCCGGCGGTCGGGGCCGCTCGACTGCAGGTGCAATTGCAGCCGCGCGCCGCGGATGCGCAGTCCCACGACGCCATGCCGGAGGGAAAGCCATTCCAGGACATTCAGCCCCAGCGCCACGCGGTCCGCTTCGGCTACCGGATTCGCCGCTTCCGGCGAGTCGTAGAGTCGGAACCCCTTGAGCACGACGCCGTCCTTGACGCTCAAGCGGGCCCTTCGCACCCGCGCGTGAATGCCCTGTTCCTCCAATTGCCGCAGGGCGCGGTCCACCAGCCATGAGGGGAAGCCGGCCGCGCCCAGGTAGAGCAACAGGCCGGCGGCCAGCAGGACGCCGGTTCCGAAGAGAACGGCCAGGCATCGAAAAAGGAAACGCGCCCCCCGGGAAACAAACCCGGCCCGTTTCGGGCGTGCGGGCCGATCAGGGCGCGGCGTCAGTTCCATGGTCGGCATCCCCGGGCGGCAAGGCCGGCACGATCAAGGAAGGCAGCAGGAAATCGCAATCCCGCCACCCCAGTTCGAAGATTCCTTCCTGCCCCTGGATCTTCACATAGCGGTTCGAGGTTCCCGCGGCGGCGCCGAAATAAAGCACATGACCCAGGCCCTCGGACCCTTGCAGGCCCAGTTCCAACCGGTCCGCGGAATCGCCGAAGCCGAATTCAGCCTGGGCGGCTTCCGGTTCCCCGACAAAACGTTCGGCCCGCAGTTCGCGCAGCACGGCCAGCAGATCCCGCACGGCTTCGCCATCCACCGTTCCCTCCCCGGACGCCGATTCGAACTCGCCGGCGGAGCCCCGCCGAACCGCCTGCGTTCGGCCGGCCCGGTTGACCGCGATCCGCGCCACGTCCTCCGCTTTGACGCGAAGCACTTCGCGGTCCCGGTAGAAGAACGGGTCATCGGAGACATAGAGCAGAAGGCTTTCAGGGATCTCGCCCGCTCCGCCATCCGGCTCGGCCAGGACCTGCCGGTACCCGGTTTCCGCGGCCTCGGGGCCGATTTTCAGAACAGTCTCGTCCTCTTCCGCCGCGGCGGCCGGACCCGCCTTCGTGGCCGCGGGATCCGCCTGCCGGCCCAGCCGGACGGTCAGGGCCGGCGACACGGCCGCCCCGGCGGACGGCGGCAGGAACTTTCGGATGACGGGCGCGGTCCACACGGAGAGGAATTCCCGGACGCGCTCCTCGTCCGCTTTCCAGCGCCGGGGTTCGGTCAGCCGCCACGCCCCCTGTTCCTGCCGGAGTTCCAGCCGGCGCTCCCCGCTTTCGATGACCACGCGGCGGATATCCCGGGCCTCCATCGTGGTCAGCTTCCGGTCGCGCAGATCATCGAGGGTGACCTTCAGCGGGTCCAGCTGGGCGGCCTCCACCATGCCGGCCGATTCGTCCGGCCGGCTCAACGTGTAGAACCGGGCGCCGCCGCGGTCCACCGGATCGCCCACCAGGACGGACGCCTCCCCGCCCCCGCCGTCCAGCGTCACGCCGACCCGGAGCGTGGGCTCGTCGAAGCCGTAGGCCGCCGCTTCCCGGGTTCCGTCCGGCAGAAAATCGGCCGCCCGCAACAGGAACAGCTGTTCCAGGAAGCGCTGGACCGCCGCCGGGGCCGCGCGGGCGGACACCGGCTGCTGGATGACCCAGCGGCCGCGTTCGCCGCGGGCGATCTGAATGAAGACGCTGCCGCGCCGGATTTCCAGCCGCTGCACCCGCTCCGGCGCGCCGGGCAGCAAGGCCCGGTCGCGCAGCACGGAAACCGACGCCGGCAGAAGATCCAGCAACCCGCGGCCCACCGCGACGATGTCCGCCCGGCCCTCTTCCTGTATATAGACGGCATCGCCCAGCGGCGCCTCGCGGCCGATCCGGATCGCCCGCCGGTGGTAGGCATTGCCCAGCACCAGGCGATGGCGGAAGGGATCGAGGCCGTATTCAGCCGCGCCCGTTCCCCGGCTCTTCTGGTCCCGGGCGGTGATGACCTCGCCCCGCCGCAGGCCCTGCAATCCATAGAGAATATGCTCCACGGCTCCGGCATCGGCCCGCGCCCGGAACGGCCGGGCCAGCATCCACCGCCCGCCCTCCCGAACGCACTCGACCAGGAGATTGCTGGACTGGAGTTCCATGAACGAGATGTCCTCGGCCCGGAATTCCAGGGCGCGGCGGGCGGCCTCGACCCGCTCCCGCGTGGAGCGGGACTCGCGCTCGAAGCGGTAGATGAGCGTCCCCACGAGGAGGACGGCCAGCAGGAGGATCCAGGTGGTGCGGAACTTCATCGGTCAGGCCCTCCGCCGCCACCAGGCCAGCACGCCGAGCACGGCGGGCATCGCGGGGATGACCCCGACAACCAACCAGAACAAGCCGCGCAACTGGCGCTGGGTCATATAGAGCCGGCTCTCCTCGACGGGCTTGGCGGCGATCGCCATCAATTCGCCGCGCTCGAGCAGCCAGTTGAGGGCGCCGAGGAAAAAGTCTTCGTTCGCACCGGTCATCGCCCCGTTGGCCGCGAAGTCCGAATCGCCGATCACGACCAGGCGCGTGGGGCGGATCTGGACATCGATCCCGGGCACGGGCCCCCTCTCCACCGCCACGGCCACGGACACCGGCCCGGGCCGGTCCCGTTCGGGATCGTAGCGCATCGGGTTCTGGCCGCTGTCCGTCTCGGCCCAACCGGACTCCGTGCACGCGGCGAGCGGTTCCACGGACGGCCGGTCGGCCGGATCCCCCGCCGGCTCCCCGTCGAGCGGTTCGACCGACCGCGGCAGATACAAGACGGTGCTCAATCCGCCCAGCGGCCGGGTGATGGGATGGGGCTCGTACTCGGTGATGAACAGTTCGCGGCCCGTCAGCGTCCGGGTGGCGTCCAGCACGACATCGCTGACGAGCCGTACGCCCCATTTCTCGCAGAGGGGTTCCAACCCCGTCACGGTCGCCGCGTCCAGCAGCAACAGCAGGCGGCCCTGCCGCTCCAGGTAATCGCGCAGCACGTCCAGTTCCGCCGGGGACAGGGCCTTCTGCGGTCCGGCGATCACCACGGCCGAGGCGTCCTCGGGAATGGCCGGGACCTGCCCGAGAACGAGGGGTTTGACCTCGGCATGGTCGCGGCGGACGAGTTCGGCGATGCTCGAATAGCCTACGCCGCGCTCGTAGCTGTCGATCTCCCGTTCGCCGTGGCCCTGAAGGAAATACACGACCGGCTGGCGGGCCTGGCTGATGCTGTAGATCGCGGACGAAAAGGCCTGTTCCCCCTTGAAGGCCCGGCGGCGCGGGCGCTCCCCGCCCATGACCGCATCGTAGTCGTAATCGGCCAGTTCGGCCGTGCGTACGTACTTGCGCCGGCCGCCGTGGTCGAAGACGATGACGTTGGCCTCCTTGACCTCGTACCGCCGCATCAGCTCCTCGGTCCGGGCCAGGTCGCGGTCGGGGTCCACCCGCTCGACGCGAATCCACGGCGAGGCCACCTCGTACTCGGTCAGCAGGTGCACCACGTCCTCGAACACCTCCTGGCCCGGCTGGAGGAAGACGACGACCTCGACGGTGCCGGTCAGCCCGCCCAGCAGGCTCCGGGTCTTCTCGGAGAGCGTGTAGAAGCGCGACCGGCTCCAATCCGCCCGGGCGTAATGGCGGAAGGACAGGTAGTTGAGCATCAGGACCAGGACGGCCGCGAGCGCCAGCGCCAGCGCGGTATTGAGCCGCAGCACCGCGCGGCGGAAAGCGCCCTGTGATACCGGCGACGTCCTCCCGGACGGCGTTGTAGCGGGCGTGTCCATCTATTTCCACCGCCTCGATTCAAGGGTTCGGACCGCCGCGAACAGCACCAGCGCCGTGAGCGTCGCGTACAGTACGATCGGCCGCGTATCCACGACACCCCGCGCAAAATCCAGCATGTGCGAGACGGAGGAGATGTAGCCGAACGCATCGCGCGCCGCCTCGGTGCGCGCCAGGTAGGCGAAGAAGCCGACGAAGAACGAGAGGCCGATCGCGGCGAAGCACGCGATCGCCGCCATGATCTGGCTGGAGGCCAGCGCGGAGCACAGCACGCCCACGGCCAGGTACAACGCGCCGACCAGCATCGCGCCGAGGTACCCGCCCATCATCGGGCCCAGGTCCACCGAGGCCGCCAGCGGGCTGAAGACATGAAGGATCACGGCGTAGGCGGCCGTCGGGACCCACAGGATCAGGTAGAAGCCGAGGGCGCCGAAGTACTTGGCCAGGACGACCGCGGCATCCGAGACCGGGGCCGTCATGAGCGTCTCGAGCGTCCCCGCGGTTTTCTCTTCCGTGAAGAGCCGCATGGTGAGCACCGGGGTTGTGATCAGCAGAACGATCCAGAAAAAGAGCGAACCGAACAGCTCCTGCATCACCGAGGTCCCGCCCGGCCCCTCGACCAGGGCGTGGACCAGCAGCCAGAAGCTGAACCCGAACACGAGCAGGAAGAAGATCATGACGACGTAGGCCAGCGGGGAAAAGAAATAGGCCGCCAACTCCTTTCGCCAGAGGGTCAGGAAGGTTTTCACGACCGGCCCTCCCCCGACGCCGTGCCGGTCAGGCTGACGAATACCTCTTCCAGGGTGTTCCGGTCCTGCCGGAGCTCGCGCAACGGCCAGCGGTTCCGCGCGGCCAGTTCGAACACCGACGGCCGCACGTCCGTCCCGTGCGCGCCCTCGACCAGGTAGCGCCGCCACGCGCCGTCCTCCAGGTCGAGCCGGACCCCGCGCACGTCGGGCAGCGCCTGCAGGGCGCCTTGCACCTCGTCCGGCGGGCCGGCCATTTCCACCACCACGCGGGCGCCGGCCTGCAGCCGCTCCCGCAACCGGTCCGGCGAGTCGGAGGCCACGATCCGGCCCCGGTTTATGATCAGCACGCGCCGGCAGGTCGCCTCGACCTCGGAGAGAACGTGGGTGGAGAGCAGGATCGTATGCCGCTTGGCGAGGTCCTTGATCAGCTCGCGCACCTGGATCACCTGCGCGGGATCCAGGCCCAGCGTGGGCTCGTCGAGGATCAGCAGCTCGGGCTCGTGCACCAGGCAGTCGGCCAGGCCCACGCGCTGCCGGTAGCCGCGCGAGAGCTGCCCGATGAGGCGCCGCCCGGCGTCCTTCAGGCCGCAGCGCTCCTTGACGTCCTGCACGCGGCGCCGGCAGGCGGAGGGCGGCACGCCCTTGAGCCGCGCACGGAACCGAAGGTACTCATCCACGCGCATCTCGGCGTAGAGCGGAGCGTTTTCCGGCAGGTAACCGATCCGCCGGCGGACTTCCAGGGAATCGCGGAACACGTCGAAGCCCGCGACCTCGACCGAGCCCGCGGTGGCCGGGAAGAAACAGGACAGGATGCGCAGGGTCGTTGTCTTGCCCGCTCCGTTTTCGCCCAGGAAGCCCACGACCTCGCCGCGCTCGATGCGGAACGAGACGTCGTCCACCGCGATGCAGCCCGCGAAACGCTTGGTGAGATGCGACACCCGGATCATGGCTTACTCCGCGTTCATCCGGACCTGGGAGCTCTGGGCGATCAGGTACGGGCCGCTTTCCTCCAGGTGGACCACCGTCAGGAGGGTCGCGTCGCCCGGGCGCACGAACTCGAGGGCCAGGCCGACGTCCTCCAGCGAGTTGATCTGCGCCTCGTTGATGCGGGCCACGTACAGCCCGGGCCGAAGGCCGGCCTTCTGCGCGGCGCCCTCCGGCACGATCTCCGAAATCGCTACGCCGTTCCCGAACGGGGCGCGCCCCTTTTCCGGCCCGAACGGCCGCTCGACCAGGTCCAGGCCCAACCGGCGATGCGCCAGCTTCCCGCCGGCCGGCTTGGGCAGCGCGGCGACGGTCACGGCCACGGTCTCCGCCCGCCCGTCGCGCTCGAGGCCCACGTCGACGGTCGAGCCGACGCCGTACGGCAGGAGGGCCTTGTGAAAATCGTACAGGTCGCGCACCGGCTCACCGGCGACGGACCGGATGAGATCTCCCGCGCGCAGGCGCTCGTCAACGGGCAGTTCCGGCAGGGCCCCGGGGGGCACCACGCGCAGCGCGCCGTTCGTCTGGTCGGCCTCGAATCCCAACCACCGCTTGCCCTGGAGCCGCGGGGCGAGCCAGCGCGCGAGCAGATCCCGCACGCGGCGCACGGGCACGGCAAACCCGATGTTCTGCGCCTCCTGGTAGATGGCGACGTTGATGCCGATCATCTCGCCGTCGGCGTTGAGCAGCGGCCCGCCCGAACTCCCCGGGTTCACGGCGGCGTCCGTCTGGAGGATGTCGCGGTAGAGCACCTCGCCCTTGTAGCGCGCCTCGCGGTTCTTGGCCGAGAGGACGCCGACGGTGACGGTTTGCGCGAGGCCGAACGGGTTGCCGAGCGCGATGACCGTCTCGCCGAGCATCAGGTCGTCTTCCCGCGCGAACTCGACGGGGGCCAGGGGCCGGACCGGCTCGATCTTCAGGAGGGCCAGGTCGCTGACCTCGTCGCCCGCCAGGAACACGGCGTCGTAGGTGCTTTCGTCCGCCAGGGTCACCCGGATGCGCGAGGCCCGCTCCACCACGTGAAAATTGGTCAGGATGAAGCCGGTCGGGTCGATGATGACGCCCGAGCCCAGGGAGTGCCGCACGCGCGGGGTGGCCGGACCCGTGAAGAACTCCTGGTAGAACTGGTCGAACAGGTCCCCGCGGAAACGCCGGAAGGGGTCCGTGTGGCGGACGGTTACGAGCTGCTCGGTGCCGATGTTCACCACCCCGGGCATGGCCCTTTCCACCGCCTCGACCACGGGGGTGCGGCGGTTGGAGAAAGCGAGGGCCCGCCCCGGGACGGCCAGGGCCAGGGCACACGCGGCTATGACGATTTTTCGAGCCATTTCATTTCAGGCGCCGGCGCGTGCGCCAGGTCTTTCCTCGTGCGCACCGTTTCCATTCTGGATATCAGCCGGCCGCACGCGAGTCAAGCGACCCCGCCGCCGGCGGACCATCGAGCCGGTCATGGCGGCTCCGTTCGATGGCGTCATGAGACCGGGGGGAGGCGTTGCATGAAGGCCAGGATGCTCTCCCGCACGGAGGTGAAGCGGAAATTCGCCGCCTTCTGGAAACGGGTGGAGTCGAGATAGGTCTTTTCCGGCCGCAGGTCGATGAACTTCAGCTCCTCCTGGGTCTTGCACACGATCCGGGCCCGCTGGCCGAGCATCCGGAAGAACTGCCGGGCCAGTTCCTCGCGCGTGAAGTACTCCGGGTTCGCGATGTTGTAGACGCCGGTCAACCCCAGCTCGCAGCCGGCCTGGATGGCGCGGGCGACGTCCCGCACGTTGGTCGGGGAAAACAACTGGTTGGCAATGCACATGATCGGCTTGCCCTGGAGATGCCACTGGTACCACTCGGTGAACATCTGGTACTCGGCGGGATCATCGCCGATCACCTTGTCCAGGCGGTAGTGGAGCGTTTCGGGACGATGGGCGGCGCAGTATTCCTCGACCTCCGCCTTGTGGCGTCCGTACTCGTTGATCGGGGCGTGGGGCTCGTCGTCCGCGTAATAGCCCGAGACGCCGTCATAGGCGAATCCCGAGGTCATGCAGATCGGCCGGGCGCCCATCGCGAAGGCGTCCTCGATCAGCCGGATGGTGCCGATCACGTTGATCTGGTAGCTCAACTCCCGATCGAGGAAGCAGCGGTCCGGCTGCGCCATGGCCGCGCAATTGACCACGTGCGTAGGCCGGCCGGCGCCGCCCATGATCTCGTCCACCCGGTCCGACAGGCGGTCCCGGACGATGTCGAAACCCTGCAGGCCGTCGTCCCGCCCGCGCATGCGCGTGCCGACGACCTTCCAGCCCAGGCCCCGCAGGTGGCGCAGGGCGTGCCCGCCGACGAATCCCGAGGCCCCGACGACCAGCACAACTGGATGCGATGCGCCCATGGTTCAGATTTTCAGCGCGTGCCGGCTCGACGGATTGATGGACGAGAAGGTCCCGCCGCGCTCCGTAAACGCCCGGTTCCGGGCGATGACCTTGTCCTCCGCCTCCGGGCTCAAGCTCATGAGGCACAATTTCACGTCCTCCGAAAGCAGCGCCTCCGAGCCCCGGATCGGCAGCCGCGACCCCGGCATGAAAAGCCCTTTCTTCTTCGGATGATCGTCCACGACAAAATCAATGACATCCGCGAGGTCCAGGATGTTGATGTACGTGCACGCGAGGTGCCCGGCCCCGAACAGGGCGATCTTCCCGCCGCCCGCACGATACCGGCCGAAAAGCTCGCGAATCTTCCGCTTCTGCCCGTTCAGCCCGTCGACGAACCGGCGGGCCTTCGCCCGCTCCTGCTCCAGCGTGGCGGGGTCCGGAAACGCGTCCTCGCCCCCGGGGCGTTCGTCCACCTGGACGACGGCGACCAGCGAGTTCTCGAACGGGTACGGGAAGCATTCGTAGTGCACCAGCTTGAAGCCCGCGATGGCCAGGTTGCGCTTGAAGGTCTCGGGCGTGAAGTAGACGATATGCTCCTCCCAGAGGATGGCCGCGTCGACGTTGTCGAGGGCGCGGGTGCAGTCCGGTACCTCGACCACGACGAACCCGCCGGGGTAAAGAAGGCACTTCAGGCCGGCCAGGAAATCGCGCATGCGGTGCGAGTGCTCGAGGACCTGGCGCCCGATCACCATGTCCGAGCGGCCGCGGCCGTGGGTGATGTGGATCGCACCGGCCGGCGAAATGCGGCCCTGGAGCAGTTCCACGCTGGCCCCCGTGCTCTCCATGGCCAGGTCGCGGTGGGCGTCGAGCCGCCACGTGTAGCGGTGCCCGCGCTCGCGCAGCCGCCGGAGGAGCGAGTCGTCCTTGTAACTCACCCCCGCGATCACGCCCCGCTTGAGCAGCCCCGGGAGCCCGGACAGGATGTCCGCCAGGCGGTCCAGGTGGCCCTCGGGTTCGTTGTACACGATCCAGTCATACGGCGGCACGATCTCCTCGGCCGGCACAGGGTTCAGCAACTGGAGCAGGCCGCACGCGCCGCATTGCCCGAGGACCATGGGATGCTTGAATTCCCCGCCGTCGGGGCTGGCCAGGTAGCGGTTGCAGATCGGTTGCGGGCCGAAATCCGCGAGTTCCCGCACGGCGGGGCGCGCGCACAGGCAGCACTCGGTTGCTTGGATGTCGCCTTGGGCCATGCTTGGATTCCCACTTCGTGACGGGCGCGGATAGTACACGGGCCCCGCGGGTTTGTCCACCTTGTGCGCGCGGCGAGAGGCTGCTACAGTCTGTCCGTCCGCCGGGGCGGGACGGCGGGAAACAGGATGAAAGGATTGTTGATTTCAGCGTTCGTGCTGGCCGGGTACGTGGTCTCGGTATGGATCACCGCGCACCTCGTCCGCGTGGAGCGCTACTCCAAGCTCTTCTTTTCCCTGTTCGCCGCCTGGACGCCGCTCTACTTCCTCGCCTACTTCGCCACGCCGGACCACGTCTGGGTCCTGCCCGAGTCCTGGAGCCGGGTCCCCTGGAAGCTGGACGCGGCCTTCGGGTTCGTGGTGTTCGGGTTGAACATGCATAACGTTATGGACTTCTTCTTCGGGGTCAACGGCGGGTTCTCCACCTGCCTGCTGCTCGAGATCCTCCGCTCCGGGAAAAAGGGGCTTTCCACGGAAGAGATCATCGCCAAGTTCCAAACGCCCGACGGGGCGGACAAGATCTACGCCTGGCGCCTGCCGCGCCTCGCGGAAACCGGGTACATCGCCGTGGACCCGGCCTCCGGCGACTGCCGCCTGACGCCCAAGGGCGTCTGGGCGGCGCGGATCGCGTGGGTCGGCAAGAAAATCCTCAACCTCGGGATGGGCGGCTGATGTTCACCCGCGGCCTGCTGACGGCTATCGTGGTTTCGCTGGCCTGGATGGTCCTCCACCTGGCGGCCATGCACGTACGCCCGGCGCGCAACCGGTTCTACGCGATGCTGGCCGCCTGGCTCGCGAGCCTCCCCTTCGTGTTCGCCGTCTACCGCTGGCTCCCCTTGCCCGCGGACGCGCTGTCCGTCGGCGACGGCTGGTTCGGCCTCGGTTTGTTTCACGCCTACCTGCTCCACCTGCTCCTGTTCTTCCTGTTCGTCGAGTTCTTCTACCACGTGGAGCGCTCGGTGACGCTGCGGTTTCTCGTGATGATGCTGAAGGCGCCCCGGCACACCGCGCATCCCGCCGACGTGCAGCAGGATTACTCGCTGGACGACATGATCACCCGCCGCCTCGCGGATCTCGAACAGAACCGGTTCATCGAGAAGCGCGAGGGCCGCTGGCACGACCGGGCGCGGGGCGCGATCATCGCGGTCATCATGGGAGCCTCCTCGTGGCTGTTCCGATCCAAGACCCAGAGCGAGCGCCTATGAATCCGCCGGGCCGCGGGGCCGGGTTCAGGGTTCCCGATCCCGAAAGTACAAATAGCACAGCTCGTCCGTCCCGCGGACCGTGTCGTCCACCTTGAAGACGGGCCGGTATCCGGGGGGGACGTTTTTCAGCGGCTTGTCGGTCAGCAACAGCAGGGGGTGGCCGGCGGGGACTTGCTGCTCCAGCAGGCCGACCGCTTCCTCGTGGGACAAATCGTTCGCGCGCCGATGCAGGGCGTCCTGCCGCACGTAGGTCACCCACTCGCCGATCCCGATGTACCAGAATTTCTTGCCCGGGAAATAGGGCGCGATGGAACTCACGTGGGCATACCGATGCGCCGCCACCGGGTAGCCCGCCAGCCCCTCCTGACTGATCATATCCGCCATGCGCCGGGTCCCGGAAAAATCGTTCGCGCGATCCATGACGTGCAGCTTCCAACTGCTGTGGAGCGAAAAGACCAGGCACAGGTTCAGCGACCACAGCAGGATATGCCGGCGTCGTCCGAAATCCGTGCGGCACGGGAACCGGGCCCACTCGGCCTCCTCCTGCGCGGTCCAGAGAGCGAAGACCCCGCCCAGGAGAAACAACCCGTAGTGGCGCGAGAGCGCGCTGGTAAGCCAGAGCAGAAGGCACATCCCGACGGCGTGCGCGGTGAAGTAAAACAGGGACCGGGGCCGGGTCGACAACGTCCAGAAAAGGAACAGCCATACCGCCAGCGCGGGCGGCAGGAAATATTCGTAGACGTTCTGCACGCCCGGCAACAGCGCCGAGGTCAGCCCCCGCAGCATCACGGTCGGCGGGTTGCTCCACATGAAGGCCCCCCCGTGCATGTTGTCCGCCGGCGGGCGGAACCAATCGAACTGCCACGCCAGGGCCAGCGCGCCTGCCGCCATCAGCCCCAGGGAGAGAACGTGGCCCCGGTCCCATCTCCGCCCGCGCAGGGTTTCCCAGGCGAACGCCGCGGCCAGCGCGGCGGCGAGGAAGAACATGTGCAGGTTGCTGTTGAACAGCAGCGCGACCAGCGCGCCGTGCAACCACGGCCGGGCGTGCCGCTCGGGATAGCGCCACGCGATCAGGAACAGCAGCAGGATCCCGATCGCGTAGACCCGGCTCTCGACCGCGTACATCCAGAACATCCAGAACGAAAACACCAGCAGCGCCCGCGTCAGCCGCGGCAGCGGCGCGAAGCGGAGCACAAGGAACGCGTTGGCGACGGCGATCAGGCCGTGCAGCAGGCCCATGCTCGAATACGGCAGGTCCAGCCGGACCAGCGGCCGGACCATCAGGTACCACAGCGCCGGGTGGGCCTGGTACCGCAGCAGCTCAAACGTCTCGCGCAGCGACGCGTCCCGCCCGATCAGCCACGTCTGCGCCTCGTCCCGCCATGGCTCGTGGGCGCGGATCGTCCCCAGCACCAGCCAGGCAAACAGCGCCGTCAGGGCCAGCGCAAAGACGGTCTCCTTTCCCCAAAGGCGGGAGAGCGATCCCCACCCTCTCACGGCCCCTCCCCGCGCGGCGTCGGCTCCCGGAAATACAGGTAGCAAACTTCATCCGCGCGCCATACCCGGTCGTCCACTTTATGGAGTGCGCGAAACCCGGGAGGAAGGACCGCAAAAGGGACATCCGTCAGCAGCAACAGCGGCTCTCGTGCAAGATCCTGCTCCGCCAGTATCCGGAGGGCTTCGTCATGGGACAGGGCATGGGCGCGCTGATGGCGGCGATCCTGGCGCACGTACGTCGCCCACTCGCCGATCCCAATGTACCAGAACTTCTTTCCGGGGAAATACGCGGCGATGGCGCTCAAGTGGGCATAGCGATGCGCGGCCACCGGATGGGCGGCCAGGCCCTCGAGCCGGATGTACTCGGCCATCCGCCGCGTCCCGGAATACTCCATACTCCGGTCCATGACGTGCATTTTCCATCCTTCATGCAGCGAAAGAATAAGGCCTACATTCAGCGCCACGACAGCCCACGTCCACCGGCGTCCGAATTCGGGCAGAAAACGCGGGACGAATGAATCCCCGTGGTCCCGCGAGATCCACATGGCGAAGACGGCCCCCAGCAGGAATAAGCCGCTATGCCGCAACTGCGCGGTGGTCCACCACAGGAGCAGGCTCATGCCCGTCACGTGAACGAGCAGGATCCCCAAAGGCGCCGGCCGGGTCAGCAGGGCATAGAAGCAAAGCAACAGCAGGGCCAGCGCCGGCGGGATCCAATACGCGTAGGTGTCTCCCGCGCCTGGGAAAATAGCCGTGGCGATTCCCCGCAGGATCACCGCCGAATTACTGTTCCATGCGTAGGCCCCCCCGTGCATGTTGTCCGCCGGCGGGCGGAACCAATCGAACTGCCACGCCAGGGCCAGCGCGCCTGCCGCCATCAGCCCCAGGGAGAGAACGTGGCCCCGGTCCCATCTCCGCCCGCGCAGGGTTTCCCAGGCGAACGCCGCGGCCAGCGCGGCGGCGAGGAAGAACATGTGCAGGTTGCTGTTGAACAGCAGCGCGACCAGCGCGCCGTGCAACCACGGCCGGGCGTGCCGCTCGGGATAGCGCCACGCGATCAGGAACAGCAGCAGGATCCCGATCGCGTAGACCCGGCTCTCGACCGCGTACATCCAGAACATCCAGAACGAAAACACCAGCAGCGCCCGCGTCAGCCGCGGCAGCGGCGCGAAGCGGAGCACAAGGAACGCGTTGGCGACGGCGATCAGGCCGTGCAGCAGGCCCATGCTCGAATACGGCAGGTCCAGCCGGACCAGCGGCCGGACCATCAGGTACCACAGCGCCGGGTGGGCCTGGTACCGCAGCAGCTCAAACGTCTCGCGCAGCGACGCGTCCCGCCCGATCAGCCACGTCTGCGCCTCGTCCCGCCACGGCTCGTGCTGGCGCAGGGTGCCGAACAACAGCACGGCAAATAGCCCCGTCAAAAGAAGGGCGAAGAGCTTTTCGCTCCGCCATGACCGGTGAAGTGCGTCGCGACTCATCGGGATTCGGGTTCCCACAAATAAAGAAAGCAAATCTCATCCGACCCCCGGACCGTTTCGTACACCCGGAAGACCGGCCGGATATTGGGCGGGGGAAATCGGAAAGGGAGATCGGTCAGCAACAACAGCGGGGTTTGCGCGATGTCCTGCCGCGACAGCATTTGCAGGGCCTCCTCATGGGTCATGGCGTGGGCCTTGACATGCCGGGTGTCCTGCCGCACGTAGGTCGCCCACTCGCCGATCCCGATGTACCAGAATTTCTTTCCCGGGAAGTAGGGCGCGATGGAACTCAAGTTCCCGTAACGATGGACCGCGATCGGATACCCGGCCAGGCCCTCCCGGATGATGTATTCCGCCATGCGCCGCGTCCCGGAAAAGTCATACGTCCGGTCCATGGCGTGCATCTTCCACGCCTGCCACAGGGAGAACGCCAGGCCCGCATTCAGGGCCCAAAGAAAAAGTTTCGAACGGCGCTTGAAATCCGGCAGGCGCGGAATGCGCCAGCGCCTGGCCTCCTCGTACGATTCCGCCACCCACAGGACAAACACCCATCCCAGGATAAACAGGCCGGCATGCCGCGAAGCCGCGGTGGTCCGCCAGATCAGGAGGCACATCCCGACCAGGTGTACGGCCGCCAGCCACAAGCCCATCGGCCGGGTCAACAGCGCAAAGAAAAGCAGCAGCACAATCGCCAGGGCAACCGGGGTCAGTATGGCTCGGAAAGCCTGCCCTCCAGGGAAAAACGCGGTCAGGATGCCCGTCAGGATCTCGGCCGGTTGGCTGGCCCACGCCAGCGAACCGGCATGCAGGTTGTCCGCCGGCGCGCGGAACCAGTCGAACTGCCACGCCAGCGCCAGTGCGCCCGCGGCCATGAGCGCCAGCGCCAGCACGTGCCCGGCGTCCCCCCGGCGCCCGCGCCATGTTTCCCAGGCGAAGGCCGCGGACAGCGCCCCCGCCAGGGGCACCATGAAAAGATTGCTGCTGAACATCAGGGCGATCAGCGCGCCGTGCAGCCAGGGCCGGGCATGCCGTTCGGGATACCGCCACGCAATCAGGAACAGCAGGAGAAGGCCCGCGGCATAGATACGGCTTTCGATCGCGTACATCCAGACCATCCAGAAGGAAAAGACCAGAAGGCCGCGCGTGAGCCGGGGGAACGGCGCGAAGCGCAGGACCAGGAACGCGCTGGCGATGGCGATCACGCCGTGCAGAAGCCCCATGGTGGAATACGGCAATCCCAGCCGTGCCAGCGGCCGGATCATCAGGTACCACAAGCCGGGGTGTCCCTGGTAATTCAACTGGGACCCCATCTCGACCAATGAGGCGTCCCGGTTGATCAGCCACGTCTGTGCCTCGTCGCGCCACGGCTCGTGGACCCGGATCGTCCCCAGCACCAGCCAGGCGTACAGCACCGTCAGCAGCAGGGCGAAAACCTCCTCGCGGCGCCAGAACGGGGATTCGCTCTCTTTCATGACCCGGCGCGATTACACGAACCGCCCCTTGAAAATCCGGAGCAGCGAGCCCAGTACCGAGGCGATGTTCTTGGGCTTGAACGCGGACGTCGGGCCCGAGGCGCGGTCGAAGTTGTGAATCTTGACTTCCAGGTACGTCACCTCGGGGTTGTTCAGCACGCGGCAGAGCAGTTCCGCCTGGTACCCCAGGCCGTAGGTCGGCACGCGATACTTCACCACGTTGGCCGTGCGGTGCAGGACCAGCCCGTTAAAGTAGCGCAGTTCGTGCCCGCTCAACAGCCGGACGAGCTTCGCGAAGCAGACGGAGAGAAACCGCCGCGCGAAGTTCCGGTGGTCGCAGTTGAATTTCCGGCTGAACAGCCGCGTCCCGTAGTACGGCACGATGATGTCCGCCAGGCCCAGCAGCTTCATGACGTGCTTGATCTGGTCCTTCGGCACGGCGTTGTCGCCGTGGACGATCAGGTAGTAGTCGCCCCGCCCCTTCTCCGCGCCGCGGAAGTAGTTCACCCCGATGCCCTGGTTCTTCTCGTTGGCCACCAGCTCGAACTGGCCCTGAAGCCCGTTCTTCTCGATGTAGTCGCGGATGACCTGGACGGAGTCATCCTTCGAGGCGTCGTCGTAGATCAGCACCTCGTACGTGTGCGGGAACAGCGCCATGGTCGTGCGGATCGTGTCCAGGGCCTGGGTCACGAGGTCCCGCTCGTTGAAACAGGTCACCATGACCGTGACGTCGATCTTGTCCTTCTTCTCCGTTGTTTCCATGGGTTACCTCGTCTCCCGGCGCACGCGCTCCTGCAGATCCTTCAGGTAGTCCTCGACCGCAGCCCCCTGCCCATCCTCCGGCGCCCAGGCCGGAAACGCCGTGTCGCACCGGTTGAACGGGCCGTTGGTGACTTCCTTGAAAACCAGGTGCGGCGTGTAGATCAACAGGGTGTGATAGACCGGCTCCGCCAGGCGATAGTAAAACGGCAGGCCCGACCCATACGGCCCCATCCGGATCACCCGCGCGGTCCCGCCCCGCTCGTCGAACATCACCATGTCCGCCTCGCCCTCGATGACGTGGAACGATTCGATCCGCGTCAGGTGCTTGTGCGGCCGCACGTAGGTCATGTGCGCGTGCACAATAAGCATCTCGTGGATCGGCTCGCCGGGATCCTCGTGCGCGCAGATCCGGATCCGGCGGCGCGGGTTGAGGTCCGCCTGCCGCTTGAGATCCTCCACGAAGGCGCGGTCCAGCACCACCGGCCGCTCGGCCGGGTACAGCACCTCGTCGTTGAACTTCCGGGTCTTCACGGGTTCCCCTACGCGCTACGGCCCACAGGATAGAGGGCTGGCTACCGGGGCACAACGTAAAACATCACAGCGAAGTACTGCGCCATCGAGGCGGCGAGCACGAACAAGTGCCAGATGGCGTGGTGGTACGGGATGCGCTTGAACAGGTACAGCACCGCCCCGCCGGTATAGAGCAGCCCGCCGGAAGCCAGCAGGATCATGCCGCCGGACGGCAAAGCGCGGGCCAGCGGGCGGATGGCGATCACGATCATCCACCCCATCGCCACGTAAATCGCCGTGGAGGCGTAGTGGAACCGGCCGGTGAAAAAGAGCTTCAGGATGATGCCAACCAGCGCCAGGCCCCAGACCACGCCGAACAGGCTCCAGCCCCACGGTCCGCGCAGGTTGACCAGCATGAACGGCGTGTACGAGCCCGCGATCAGCAGGTAGATCGAGGCGTGGTCCAGCACCCGGAAGACGCGCTTCACCCGGGGATTCGAGAAGCTGTGGTAGAGCGTCGAGGCCAGGAAAAGAAGGATCAGCGTCGCCCCGTAGACGCTGCAGCTCGTCACGTGCCACGCGTTGCCCCGGAGCGCCGCGAACGACACCAGCACCGCCAGCCCCGCCACGGCCAGCGCCGCGCTGATCCCGTGCGTCAGGCTGTTCGCCAGCTCGTGGCCCCGCGAATAGCGCGAGGCATGGAATGATCCCTCGGCATGCACGACGCACAGAGTAGCATGGTTTTCCGATGTTTGGAAAAATTCGCGCCGTTTTTTCCAATGATTGGAAACTTCTCGTAGGGGCGCCGCTCGCCGGCGCCCGCCGTCTTCACGGCAGAGAAAGCACGTACCCCTTGGGCGTGCTTTCCCACTCGTTGATGTAATGGGTGTCCGCCTGCAAAAGGACGAGCCGGTTCCCTCGCACGCTGGCCTTGACCTCGGCAATCGGCAGGCCGGTGAAAAAGCTATAGTGCGTTTCCGTTGCCGAACCCGGCAGGCGCTCGGTCAGCAGCACGGCTTCGGCGGGGACCAGGTTCCAGGGGTCGCGCTCGCCGCGGTAGACCTCCATCACCTCGTCCGGGTCATAGATAAATGCCTGCAGCGCGTAGCCCTCGGCGTGGTAGGAGTTTCCTTGCCAGTACGGATCGGGATAGCCCGGCCCGGCGTTGCCCAGGCCGTACCAGGTCTGGCCGAGCCCCCGGTACACGAAACAGAGCACGCCATGGCGGGTTTCCGTCTCGATCCACTTCATGTCGGTGGCCTTGTTCCCGACCCACCAGGTCTCGTTGGCCGGGCGGTTGGCCACCCACCAGGCGCTCGTCGCGTTCGAGCAGCGCACGGTCGGCCCCTGGCGCGCCTCGTCCGGATGGTAGATCAGCGTCGCGGCCCGAACCCGTCCGTTCGTGACCGCGGAATTGATCGCGAACAGGTTCGGGCCCCAGCGGCCCAGCGCGCCGCCCGACGAGATGCCCTCCAGGCCGGAAAGGTAGGCATAGCCCGCATCCCGCAGGGCCTGCGGCGCCTCGCTCAAGTAGCCTCCCACGCAGGAATGATGCGCGTACTCGTTGCTGACGCTCCACAGGCCGGAAGCCGTCCCGCTCCCGCCCACCACGCCCTCGTAATAGCCCTGCGTCTGCCAGTCCACGGACGCGGCGTTGTACCACTGGTACTTGGTGAAGCGAATCCGCCCTTCGAGCGGCAGCAGCCCCCCCACCTGAAGATCGCCCAATTCGCCGCCCCCCCAACCGTCGGGCACCAGTCCGCCCGTGATGTCGGTCCATCCGCCGACGAGCGTCCCCTCGCGCCCGTCGAGAATGGCCGGCAGTTGCACCTGGGCCTGACGGTCATAGTACGGGTGGCCGACGACCAGCAGGTTGCCGTTGGTCAACTGGGCATGCACGCCGGAGGAATAACTGAACCGGTAGTCGCCCGATTCCGCCAGGGGAACGCCGAAAGTTCCGGCGAACCCGGCCTCCAGGTCCGCCCAGGTGAGCAGGCTCCTCGATCGCCTCATCCGGAAGAACGCGCGCGGCATCGCGCCCGCGTCCACGGTCCAGCCGACGGCGCCATCCACGCGGGCCGTCCGGGTGCTGTCGGCGATGTCCGCGAACGGCTGGCGCGGGTCCGCGGTGTACTGGACGATGCACCGTTCGCCGACCGGCGCCCGGCCGTCTAGCCGGACCAGTCCTGAACTCACGACCCCGAAGTTGGTGATCTCCAGGTCAGCCTGCCCCCAGACCGCCAGCGCCCGAAAGAGCGTGGCGGCGGCCGCCATCCAGAATGTGCAACGCTTGATTCGCATAGGCATGCCTTTCCACAGCATATTACATGCCGTCCCACGCGCTTTCACGGTAAGCGTCGGCCTTTCCGCATGCTTTATCTCATCCTGCTATTTTTCGATTCCACGAGACAAGCCGGCGGCATGCCACGACCACACCGCGGGACAGGGAACTAGTAAACAGGAGAACACGATGAACCGGTTGCTGAAAACACTAATTCTAGCCGTGATGGTCGCCGGTGCGACATCGGCGTCGGCAGCGTCCACCGTCCGGCTGGTTTACGCGACACCCTATGACGTCAGCAGCCTGGAGGGCGCCGTGGGGGACCCCCTGTACACGCACCTCCGCGCGCATGTGAAAACCTCCCGCCATGCCGGGGGGACGTGGAAAGTGGCCGTACACTACGAGACCAGCCCCTCCCTGCCCTGGGCCACGGCGACCATGTCGCGGTGGGGCCATCACGGCACACATTCCATGTACGACGTCCGCATTCCGCGCGCCCCCTTGCGTTTCTTCATCCGGGCGACGTGGACCGGCAAGATCAACGGTCTGCTCGTGACCCGGGTGTACCAGGACAACAATGACGGCGCGCACTACTACGTGGAGCCGCACGGGGACGGGACGGCCGGCGCCGTGGGCGGCTATGTAGGGTTCATCAACGCCCGCAGTGAAGCGGTCCTCGTGGAGCGCGCCCGGGTCCCGTCGCGCCTGGCCCTTTTTGATCAGTATGTCTGCGGGGCTTTCGTGGTGCAGGCGACCTCGCGCCGGCACGTCACCGGGGTCCGCCTGACGACGAATGACTGGCGGACGTCCACTGACGCCGACCTGGTCTACGGCAACCTGGACATCAGCGGTGGCTGCGGGAGCGAACTGGCGCGGCTCTACCTGTTTGAACATCGCGTCCAGAGCCGCGTCGCCAAGCCGACGCTCCCGGTCACGTTGAAGGTCCGCTACATGGATCAGGACACCGGCGAGGAGTATTGGGACGACAACTTCGGGCAGTGCTACACCGTTCGTGCCGGCGAAATCGTCGAGTAACCCGCGTTTCGACCGCGCAGTGGAAAGAAGAGAGGCCCCTCGGGGCCTCTCTTGGGGTCCGCGTGCAACCGGATTATTCCACGTCAATCCGGTAGAAGAACACCTGGCCGTTGGTCCCCACCATGGAATCCAGGTAGGTGTTCTCCGGCGGGGTCGCCTCGATGTGCTCGCTGATGGGAGCGAACCCTGCGCCGCGAACCAAGCTGGCCGCCCGCCGGATCGTGTAGAGCCGGTTGGATTCCGAGCCCCAGGTCAGGAGGAATCCCGCGCCCGAAGCCTCGCCGCCCGGCGGGATCAACGCGGTCGCCGACAGGTAGGAGGTGTCGTCGTTGGGATCGGTGCCCGAACGCCACTCGTCGTAGTTGGGGATCCCGTCCCCGTCCTCGTCGCCCCCGGCGTCGTCCGGGTCGTCGGGATCCAGCCCGTGGTCGTCTTCCCACCCGTTCGGCATGCCGTCCTCATCGCCGTCCAGCCACAGGTTGACGGAGAAGCTCGCGAAGTTGTTGTTCGTCTCGAAGTCCAGCACCAGCTGCGTCTCGTCCGTGTTCATCGTGTAGGCCGACTCGCCCTCCGGCTGCGTGCCGGCCGGCAGGTCGAACACCACCTCGACGCTCTGGCCGGGATCCAGGGGCAACACCTCGACCGTGGCCAGGGGTTCGTTGGTGTTCCCCTCCCGCCGGATCGCCAGCACCGTGTGGGTCGGGACCGGGTCGCCGAGATTCTGCACCGCGGCGAACACGCGCAGGGCGCCGTTCGTCTCGGCGTCGGCCTGCCGCAGCGTGACGGACAGGTCCGAGCCGCCGGCGGCGACGACCTGGGTGTTGTTGTTCTCCGAGAACTCCGTGAACAGCCGATCCGGGTTGGCCACCGCGGTGAAGACGAGGTTCGTGCCGGGCTCCGGGACCACCCAGTCGGCGGACAGCACGGAGGTGGTCGCCGCCCCCTCCAGCCAGCCCTCGTGGCCCACGGTGGCGATCCGCACGCCGCCCGCCGCCGGGTCGCCGTTGTAGAACGCGACCTCCGCGTTGGTTACGGCGATGTCGCCGACGTTGCGCAGGATCGCCGAGAGGGTGAGCACGTCGCCGGGCAGGAAGTTGGCCCCGGCCACGGTGAATTCGTTGGACTGGATCGCCACGTCGGTGATCAGCGCGCGCTTCGTCACCGACACGCTCACGGCGCCCGGCTGCGGCACGTTGGAGACGGTGACCCAGTCGCCGCCCTCCGACTGCACCTCGACGTTGGTCGTGTAGATGTCCACCACGTTGTACGCGACGGTCAGGTTGCCGACGTTGTCCCAGACCGGGGCGAACGACCGCTCGAGCGCCGCGTTGTTGAACAGGGTGATGTCCTTGCTCCAGGTGTCGGACGCGGGGTCATAGACGGTCACGTGGGCATCCGACCCGTTGGTCGTCATCTCCTGCCACAGAAGGACCAGGTTGCCCTGCGGCCCGTAGGTCATGGCGAAATCGCCGAAGCCCAGGCCCGCGGAATCTGGCCGGACGAGCTTGGTGTCCGTCGCGAAGTTCAGCGAGGACACGAGGTTGGATTCCTGCTGCCAGACCATGTGCACGTCGCCGGCCGGCGACACGGCGACGCGGACGTTCTTGTCCGCCAGGCCGTTGCTAGTGCAGCGCAACGGGTCGGACCATGTCCCGTTGGTCCAGACCAGGACCAAGATCTCCTGGTCGGTCTCGTCCAGGAGGTCGCCGTCGGCGTCGGCCGACCAGGCGAAGACGGCCCGGTTGCTCCCCGCGGAAAGGCTCATCGAATTGGCGCGGTCCAGGTTGCTCACGAGCACCTCGGGCGAACTCCATTCCTGGCCGGCGGCGCTCCAGCGCGACCACACGATCGTGTCGCTCTGCGTCCAGCTCGTCTCCACGCCGACCAGGTAGTTCGACGGGTTCACCGCCCAGGTCGCCAGCAGGTCGCCGTCCTGCAGCGGGCCCGCGAGCAGCGGGACGTGGTCCAGCCAGGTGTTCGTGGTCAGGGTCATGGGATCCGCCCACAGCCCGGTCGCGTGATCCCACTTTGACCACGCGATCTCCATCTCCGCCGCCAGCGCGGTGGGGTCGGCGTTCGTGAAATCGGGATCGCCGACCCGCTCCCACAGGGCCAGGGCGTCGCCGTTCCCGTCGAACACGACCTGCGGGCTGAACTCGGCGCGCGTGTCCGTCGCCATCGAGGTGGGCGCGCTCCAGTTCCACCCGTCGTACCGCGACCAGCGGATGTCGGTGTACTGCAGGTCGTTGGTGGTCTCGTTGTCGGCCACGTAGAGCAGCATCAGGTTGGACGAGATGCCGGCCAGGGCCGGGGTCGAATCGGGGAAGCTGTTCTCGATGATTTCCAGGCTGGCCTGCGCTTTAGCCAACCGGGAGGGTTTCGCTCCCTTCCTGGCCATGACCGACCCCTGGACCGGGGCCTGGCCCATCGCCCGGAAATCATCCAGCGGGGTCGGCTCCCCGCGTTTCAGGCCGCTGCGTTTCCGGATGGCTTCGTCCGAGGCCACGAAGACCTCGCCGCCCCGCGCCAGGTAATCCCGGGTCATCACGCGCGGCGGCCCGATGTCCGTCATCTTCAGGCGTGACAGCTTGCTTGGGCCGGGGGCGGGATATTCCCAGAGCGTGATGGGCCCGACGGGGAGCCAGAAGAACCAGCCGATCTTGATCTCGCCGCCCGCGTACGCGCGGACCGCGCAGTTATACCAGTTCAGCGGCGGATACTGCACCCCGGCGGACACTTCGCCGCCCAGGTAAATCCGCAGCCGCAATTGCTCATTGAAGAACGACGGCTCGTAAGCCGCCTGCAGGCCCACCTTCAGGGTCCCGTTGGCCGTCTTGAATCTGAACTCCGGCGTCACGTCGAAGACCACGTTGACGTTGATCCCCAGCGTGGCGTAGATGCCCACGGCCAGAGCCGTGATGCCGCTCCCGAGGACGTTGCCGGCCTGGGCCGGGACCACGCCGCCCAGCGTCACGTAGCAGAGCAGCAGCCTCGCATCCAGGCCCATCTTGGCCGCCACGGCGTCCAACGTCAGTCCCCGCGCCGGCGAGGCGAACCCCATGGCCACCGCCTGGATGAAGATGTCGATCTTGTTGTTGCCGATGATCAGCTCCGAGGTGCCGGGCTGGGTTCCCTGCAGGTTGACCTTGGACAGCGGATTGCGGATCGCATTGGCGAACAGAGGATTCTGGAACGTCGCCAGGGTCCGGGTTCCCGCGTCCCCGCGATCCTTGGAGGCCCCGGCGCCAAGGCCGATCTCGTAGGCGCCGCTGGCCACGTCGTACCCGATGCGCAGCGAGGCCCCGAGAGAGATGCCCAGCGGCCCGATCGGCTTGGGAATGGGGAGCGACACCTTGATGGCCTTGCTGGCGGGTGGAATCAGAATATTTTCAAGCAGGATCATTCCGCCAAGGCCCTGGGGCGGGGATACATCCGGCCACAGGAGAGACAGGTTGTCGAACACCCATTTGAAGCAAGGATGCAACGGGATGATCGTCACGGACCGGCCAAAATCGTGCGTCACCGTCGTGCCGCCGTCCAGCGCGGCAGCCCGCACCCCGACGCTGTTGGCCAGCGGGATCAGGCTCGGACGGAAGTTGTCGCTGCCCATGTTCATTGTGCAGGTGTACTCCGCCGTGCCGTCGGGTCCGACGGCGTGCGTCGTGATGGTCGTCACCATCGTGCCGTTGGCGTTGAAACTGACGGACGACGGCGTGAGACCCTGCCAGTTCACCGTGGCTTTGTACTCGCAATTCATTACGTCATATCCCGGCAGGTACAGGAAAAGCCCCTGCAGGGAGGGATCGAGGGACGTCACCAGGTTGGATCCCAGGCGGATATCCCGCGCCGCGATCTCGACGCAGCCCACCGGGACCGAAAGCGATTGGGCGTGGCTCACGTACCCGAACTTGCCGGCAGCGAGGGTGTTGCCCCGGATAATCGCCACGTTGGGCAGGGAATAAGCGCCGTTCACCGTGACCCCGGTCGTTCCCGCGAGGGCCACGGTGGCGCCGCTCAACAACGCGCCATGGGAATCCTTCACGATGCCGTACACGCGCAGCCCGCCGTTCAGGTCCTTCAGGTCCACCAGGAACAGGTCGGAGTAATTGGTCGCCGTTTCCCCGCCGGCCGTCGCGGTGATGCGCACGGCGTGGTTGTTGCCGAGCGTGTTGGAGGACAGTTGCTGCGGGGCGTCCCAGATCGCCCAGCGCGCACCCGGCCCGATCGCGGCGCCGCAGTCGCCCGTCACGGCGCCCGCGCCCAGGGCCGTCCAGGACCACCCCGCGTTGGTCGAATAGGCCATCGCGACGTCGGCGACGCCGGACGTCGGGTAGATCCGCAGCGTGTAGTCGATGCGCACCCGGCCCATGCCGTCCGGCAACTGGGCCGCCGCGATGTCGTCCACCCCGGCCGTCAGGCTCCGGAACGCGTTCGTCACGCTGGCCGCCGCGTTCCAGTTGGCGTCCCCGGCCTGCGAAGCGACGATCGTCACCGTGCCGGCGCCGGTCAGGGTCAGGTTCGTTCCGTCGGCGAGGGTCGCCGGGCCGCCGACGACAAAGCTGACCGGCCGGTCGCTGGACGCCGTCGCCGCCAGGCCCATCTTGTTCGTAACCCACTGGTCGCTGATCGCCGGGAAGATGATCGTCTGCCCGGCCTTCGCCGCCGCGACCGTTCCCGTCGCCGCCGCGGCCAGGTACAGGGCATCCGCTGCCCGCGTCGCCACCACAACCACCGTCCCCGTGCCCGCGAGCATCTTCAAGCCGTTACCGTCCGCGACCTCGCCCGGCCCGGAGGCCACCGCGTAGCTGATCGCCCCCGTGCCGGAGCCGCCCGAGGCGGAGAGGAACACGGTCGTATCGTAGGTCTGCGGGCTCACGGGCGAGAACCACAGCGGGGCCTGCGTGGCCTTCGCCACGTTGAACGAATTGGTCTTGTTCGGCGCGGCGCTGTAGATCGCGTTGCCCGCCTGCGAGGCGACGATCTTGACCACGCCCGTGCCCGTGAAAGAAAGATTGGTCCCCCCGCTGATGGACGCGGCCCCGCTCAAGACGCTGAAACTCACGCCGAGCCCGGACGACGCCGTGGCCGCCAGGCCCACGGTATTGGTCGTGATTTTAGCCGAGATCGCCGGGAACGTGATCGTCTGCGGCGCCTTGATTACGTTCAAGGTATTCGTAACATTCGGCGCGGGGTTCCAGTGGGCATTCCCGGCCTGGGAAGCGACGATGCTGACGGCGCCGGACCCGGTGAACGTCAGGTTCGTACCGCCCGCGATCGAGGCCGGGCCGCTCCCCACGGCGAAGCTCACACCCAATCCGGAGGAGGCCGTGGCCGCCAGGCCCACGGTGTTGGTCGCGATCTTGTCCCCGATCGCCGGGAAGGTGATCGCCTGCCCCGCCTTCGCCGCGGCAACCTGGCCCGTCGCGGCGGCGCCGAGGTAGAGATCGTCCGCCGCCTTCGTCGCCACCACCGTCACCGCGCCCGTGCCCGCCAGCATCTTCAGCCCGTTGCCGCCCACGATCTCGCCGGGGCCGGACTGCACCGCGTAGCTCACCGCGCCCGTGCCCGAGCCCCCGGTGGCGGAAAGCGTGTTGGTCGTGTTGTAGGTCTGCGGGCTCTCCGGCGCGAACCCGAGGGCCGCCTGCGCGGCCTTCGCCACGTTGAAGGTGTTGGTGACCTCCGGCGCCGGGTTCCAGTTCGTATTCCCCGCCTGCGAGGCCACGATCGCGACCGATCCCGTCCCGGTGAACGTCAGGTTGGTCCCGCCCGCGAT
>JAGNIJ010000027.1 GCA_018001225.1 Kiritimatiellia bacterium
GACCGGGTTTATGTGACTTCGTGCACACATCACCCCCTACCCAGAAGTCGAAAAAACCCCTCCCTCGACTCGAATCTGCCGTCCTGTACGCACTGACAGGATAAGAAAAGGGCCAAACACGAGGGGCGGCTCGCAGAGCCGCCGCTACAGTGCCTGGCGCCCGAACGTTCCCGTCAACAGGCCCTGGGCGAGGATGTGCCCCTGCATGGCCTTCAGCAGGTCGGCCTTGCGGGCCTTCTCGGTCAGGGACAGCCGGGCATCCAGGGCGTAGACCTTGAAGTGGTAACGGTGCGGGCGGCCGGGCGGCGGCCAGGGCCCGGCGTAGCCGTTCCGGTTGTAGTCGTTGAGGCCCTGGACGGCGCCATCCGGCAGGCGGGGCGAGGCCGGGATCCCCTCCTCCAGTTTCCGCGCGTCCGGCGGGAGGTTGAAGAGCACCCAGTGCACCCAGTCGCCCGCGGGCGCGTCGGGGTCGTCGCACAACACGGCTATACTCTTCGTGCCGTCCGGTACGGTCCCCCATTCCAACGGCGGCGATGCATTCCCCCCGCCCCCGGAATACTTGTGCGGAATGGCCGCCCCCATGGCGAAGGCGGCGCTCATCACGACCAACTCCATCATGGCCCCCTCCTCGCCGGCCGGCGTGCCGGCTACTTCTGCTCGAAGCGGATCTGCGCGGAGCGGGTGTGCCCGTCGAGCCGCTCTACGCGGCCGAACGCCTCGATCACGGGCAGCATGTCCTGCAGGTCCGCCCGCGTCAGGGAAAGGATGCTGCTGCGGCGGCGGAAACTGTCCACGCTCAACCCGGAGAAGATGGCGGCCGTTCCGCCCGTGGGCAGGACGTGGCTCGGGCCGGCGACGAAATCGCCGGCGCATTCGGGCGTCCAAGCGCCGGTGAACACCGCGCCCGCGGCGCGGACCTTGGGCACCCACCGGCGCGGTTCCGCCGTCATGATCTCGAGGTGTTCGGGCGCGAAGCGGTTGCACAGTTCCATGCCGGCGTCCAGGTGATCCACCACGACCAACAGGACGCCGTCCTCCAGCACCCGCTCCACGGCCTGGCGGCGCGAGAGCCGCTCGGCCTGCCGGACCAGTTCCTTCCGCACGGCCTCGGCCAGGCGGTTCGAGGGTGTCACCAGCAGCGCCTTTTCATGGCCCGTGCCGTGCTCGGCCTGGGAGAGAAGGTCCGCGGCCACGTACTCCGGCAGCGCGGAATCGTCGGCCAGCACGGCGATCTCGCTGGGTCCGGCGATCATGTCCAGGTCCACCTCGCCGTACACGAGGCGCTTGGCCGCGGTGACGTAGGGGCCGCCGGGGCCGACGATCTTCTGCACCTTGCGGACGGTGGGGGTCCCGTAGGCCATCGCGCCGATGGCCTGGATGCCGCCGAGCTTGTAGATCTCGGACGCGCCGGCGAGGTCGAGGCTGTAGAGGAGGTACGGATCCAGCGTGCCGTCCTTGCCCGCGGGCGAGCAGGCGACGATTTCACGGACATGGGCGACCCGGGCCAGCGTGACGGTCATCAACGCCGTGGACGCCAGCGGGGCCGCGCCGGCCGGGACGTAGCAGCCGACCCGCGCCAGCGGGACGTATTGCTCGCCGAGCACGCCGCCCTTGGGCGTGGCGATGGTCCAGTCCTTCCGCAGGCCGGCCTGCGCGAAGCGCGTGATCCGCCGGCAGGCGTCCGTGGCGCAGCGCTTGAACTCGGCGTCCACCGAGGCGAGCGCGGCCTTGCGTTCCTCGGTGCTCACGGCCAGGCCGGCGGGCTCCAGGGCCGCCCCGTCGAACTCGCGGACGTACCGGACCAGGGCTTCGTCGCCCTGCTGGCGGATATCCTCCAACACGCGCCGGGCCTTTTTTTCCGCCGCCGGGTCGATCGCCGGCCGCTGAAGGAAACGGTCCACCTCCGGGCACGAGCGATCGACGGACCAGCGTGCAATGTGAATTTCCATGGGCGGCTCCGGGTCTCTCCAGACCGTTATCCTCGCTTAACGACTTCGTTCATGCAACTGCAATGCGGGCAGCGGGCCAGGGGAAGATCTCTCGCCTCGACGTACACGCGGCGGCAGACGGCGCAGCGGTAGATGTTGGACGCGCGCCGGCGGCGGGTCCGCACGCGGCCGGCCCTCGAGTAGCCGGCGCCGAGCCCCAGCACGACCAGCAGCGCGGCGGCCATCGGCAGCCACAGCAGGGTGTATAGCGAGACGGAAATCACGGGGTCTCCTTCGCGTCCGGCGGGGCGCCGGGCGCGCGGAACACCACGCGGCCGCTCCGCGCTCCCTCGCCGGGCTTCCACCGCCATTGCCGGAGCGCCCCCTCCAGGACGCGGTTGACTTCGGGAAAGGCGGAGGGGGCCTCGAGCAGCACGTGCGTCACGCGGCCGGCGGCGTCCGCCTCGACGTAGGCCGCGACCTCCCACGGGGCCTTGCCGCCTTCTTCCCAACCCTCGGGAAGGGGCCCGTCCTCCAGCAGTTCCTCGGACCAGCCGGGCCCGTACTCCACGACCGCGGGCGGCGGCCTGGCGGGACGCCGGAATACCGACGCCCCCAGCGGCGGCAGCGGCACCCGGAACAAGTTGGCCGCAACCTCGTCCTCGAGCTGCCCGTCGCGGTACAGGCCCGCGGGCGGCGGCATCTGTTCACGTTCCCGCAGGCGCGGAACCGAGCCCTGCCTGCCCGCCGCGGGGCGATGCACGATCCGCTCCTCGAGCGCCGGCCGGCTGAAGCCCCACGGGCTGGGCAGGGCGAACAGGACCGGAGACCAGACCAGGCGGGGATCGGCGTACACCTCCGGCCCCGCCGGCAGTTTCGCGAAGAGGAGATTCGGAGCCGAGGGCATGGCCGGCCGGGGCGTTTCCTTGCGCCACCCCAACCCGACTATCCACGCCGCGTGCCAGGCCGCGGCCAGCAGCAGCGCCGCCGCCCACGCGCCGCCGCCCCGGCGACGGACGGCCGGCGGTGCGACGGGGAGGGACGGGCGGCGCAGCGGCAGGGCGGGCTGTTCGGCCACGCCCGTGTTCATGGCGCACCGGCCGCCCGGTCCGGGAGGCGCGTGGCCAGCACCACTTCCCGAAAGCCGGCCTCGCTGGCCATGGTGTAGACGTTCACGAGCACCTGCTGCCGGACCTTGCCGTCCGCCTCGATGAGCAGCGGCGTATCGGGCCTCGCCGACGCGGCCTGCGCCAGGACCGCGGGCAGCTCGTTGAGCCCCATCCGCTCGTCGCCGAAAAACACCAGGCCTTCCTGGGTCAGGGTGACCACCCAGGTCCCGTAGCGGGTCCCCGCGTTAAACGGCGCGGCGGGCAACTGCATGCGGATACCCGGCCGCAGCACGAACGAGGAGTGGACGATCAGGAACAGCCAGAGGAGCAGGAGGACATTGACCAGCGGGACCGCCGCCATCGGCCCGCAGGCCAGCCGGAGCCGGGTGCGGAACCGCCGGCGCAGGCTGCTCAACCGCTCGGTCTCGGGATGGAAGGTGTCCGGCATGATCGGCTTACGCTCCGGTGCGGCGGCCCGGGCCGGTCAGGTACGTCAGGATATCCGCGGCGGCCCGCTCCATGTCCAGCAGGATGGACTCCACGCGGCTGACCAGGAAGTTATAGCCTGCGTACGCGGGGATGCCGACGGCCAGCCCCGCCGCCGCGGCGAGCAGCGCCTGCCAGAGCCCGCCCAGCACGTCGCCGGCGTGGACCAGCGGGGCCTTCTGCTCGATGGTCAACAACACGCGGATCATGCCGATCACCGTGCCCAGCAGCCCCATCACCGGGGCCAGCTGCGCGACGGTCGCCAGCAGCGCCACGCGGCGCTCGAGCCGCGGGATCTCGGCGAGGCCGGTCTCCTCGATGGCCTGGGCGATCGCGGGGCGTTCCTCGTCGTGGTGCAGGATGGCGGCGCGGACGACGCTGGCGACCGGGCCGGGCGTTTCTTCGCAGATGCTCACGGCCTCCACGATGTTGTGACGGTTGAGGATATTGAAGATCCCCTTCAGAAAATCGCCGGACGGGATCTGCGCGCGGTGCAGCTCGTAGAGCTTGGCAAGGAACACCGCGGCCCCGATGAAACTGACCACCAGGATCAGCCACATCATCGGGCCGCCTTTCTGCATGATCTCCAGCATGGCCGCGCTCCTTTCTAAAACAGGATCCAGTGCTCGGACTGGATCTGCCGGATGCGGGCCTGCGCCTCGGCCGACGCCGGCACGCCCGCCTCCCCCACCCGCTGATACACCTTCACCGCCTCGCGCCATTTCGACTGCGACTCGAGGATCGCCGCGGCGTTGAACGCGGCGCGCGTAAACCAGAGCGGGTTGCCGGAGGCGCCCTTGCCGAGCGCCGAGAGATGGCCGTACACCACGTTCATGTACGTGGCGACGGCCTCGTCGGGCAGCCCGGACTTCTCCTGGCACCGCGCCATCTTGAATTCCGCCTGCGCCTTCATATCGGCTGCGGCCGTGGGGCTCTTCAGCACCATCCGGTAGGCCTCCAGCGCCTCGGCATAACGCAGGGGATCGTCGTTGCCCAGGGTGAACAGGCAGTCCCCTTTCCGCCCCCAGGCCGCGTCCGCCAGCGGGCTGTCCGGGTACTTCTTGATGACCTCGTCGAAGGCCAGGATCGCCCCGCCGAACTGACCGAGCTCGGTCAGGGCATCGCCCTGCGCGAAGCGGCTTTCCGGCAGCTTGGGGCTCTCGGGATAATCCTGCGCCAGTCGGTTGAGATGCTCGATGGCCTGCACGTACTCCTTGCGCGTCGCCGCGGAGCGGCCGGCCCAGAACAGCGCGTCATCGGCCAGGTCGCCCGCGGGGTACTGCTCCGCCAGGCGCGCGAAATGCTTCTCCGCCTCGGCGTACTCGCCCCGGTTGAAATAGTACTCGCCCAGCCAGAAGAGCACGTCGGCCGCCCAGGCGGATTGCGGGTACTCGGCCAGGAACTTCCGGCACACGGACAGCGCCTCGCGGTCGTTGCCGAGGAGGTACAAGGCCCAGCCGCGCATGTAGAACGCCTGCTCCGCGGTCGAACCGCCCGGGTAATCCTCGATGACCTGGTCGAAGTCCTTCATCGCCTCCTTGAACCGGCCCAGGCGATACTGGATGAGCCCGCGGTTGTGCAGGGCCTGCTCGCGGGCCGCCGGCGAGACACCCTCCTCCTTCAGCAACTGGGTGTACATCTCGATCGCCGGGGCCCATCGCGCGGCCCGTTCACGGACTTGGGCAATCCGCAGCCGGGCCCGCTCGGCCAGGGCCGGGTCGGCGGCCTCCGTGACGATCCGCCCGAACAGGCTTTCCGCCTCGTCGAGCCGATTCAACCGGGCCAGCGATTCGGCCTCCTGGAACCGGGCGTCGGCCGCCAGGGCCAAGTCCCCGGTCTCGCCGGCCGCCTGCCGGTAGCTGTCGATCGCCCGCTGGTAGGCGCCGCCGGCAAAGTGGCAGTCGCCCACCTTGTAGAGCGCCCGGGCCTTCAGGTCGGGCTCGGACGCCGCCTCGCGCGCCCGCTCGAACGCGGCGGCCGCCTCGGCATACCGCTTCAATTCCCACAGGCACCAGCCCTTGCCCATCCAGGCCGCGGCCAGGCGGGCCGGGTCGGCAAACGCTTCGAGGTAGTATTGGTACTGCCTCTCGGCGGCCTCGTAATGGCCCGTTTCCAACAGCACCCGGGCCAGATCAAGTTGCAGGTCCTGCGGCGCGGGGTCCTCCAGGCCGCGCGCGACGACGGCGCGGAGGGCGGCCACGCCTTCGTCCACGCGCCCCATCCGCACCAGCACCCGTCCCTTCGCGCTTTCAGCCCGGGCGACGCCGCGAGGATCGGCGCTCGATGCCGCCGCCTGCTCCAGGGCTTCGAGCGCCGCGGGGTAGTTCGTCCGCGACTCCTGGATGTCGGCCAGCGCGAACCAGGCGGAGGCCCGGTACTCCGGCCGCGCGGCCTTCTGCTTCGCGAGCGAGGCGAGGACGTCGCGGGCCGTCTCCCATTCGCCCATGTCCTTGTAGGTGCCGGCGAGCCAAAGCTGGCCCCGGGCGGCGGCCTCGCTGTCCGGGTATGTGTCCAGCAACTGGCCGAAGACCTGGCGCGCCTCTTCCTTGCGGCCCAGCCGGATCAGCGTGCCCGCCCAGTCCAGCAGGTTGGCGGGGATTTCCGGCGACTCGGGATAGGTCTCCTGGAACTTCGCGAAGGCCTGCAGCGCCTCCGCGATCTCCTGCATCTTCACGAGGCACTTGGTGCGCAGCCGGGCGGCCTGCGGGCGGTAGGGGCTGTCGGGAAACCGGGTCTTGAAATCCTCCACGAGGCGCAGGACGTCCTCGTACCGGCCCATCTCGAACAGGGACAGCGCCTGCCAGAGCACGAAGCCCGCCTCGCTGTCCGTCCCGCGCGCCCACGAGACCCGCTCGTCCAGGAGGGCGACCACCGCCCCGTGGCGGCCCTGCCCGTACAGCGCCCGGGCCAGCAGGAGGGTCCCCTCGGACCGGGCCTTGCGCCCGCTGGCGAGCCGGACGTACTGCTCCAGGTGCTGCTCCGCCACCTGGTAGAGCCCGTCCTCCAGCGCGGCGCGCCCGGCCTGGAGCGCCCGGTCGCGGTCCTGGGCGTGGCGCGGCCAGAGGTCGCCCCGCGACGGGAAGACCCCCGGCCCGCCCCAGATCAGCAGGCCCGCCAGGAGGCTGACCGTTGTCCGCTTCATTTGCGCCGTCCCATGGCCTCGGCCAGGTAGTGCCCGGTATGGGAATCCGGATGGGCCGCCAACTCCTCCGGCGTGCCGCAGGCCACGATATCGCCCCCAGCATCCCCGCCTTCGGGCCCCAGATCAATCACGTAATCCGCCGTCTTGATCACGTCGAGGTTGTGCTCGATCACCACCAGGGTGTTCCCCGCGTCGCGCAGCCGCTCGAGGACCTTCAACAGCCGATGCACGTCCGCGAAATGCAGGCCCGTGGTCGGCTCGTCCAGCAGGTAGAGCGTGCGCCCGGTGTCCTGCCGGCTCAACTCGGCGGAGAGCTTCACGCGCTGCGCCTCGCCGCCGGAGAGCGTCGTCGCCGGCTGCCCGAGCTGGAGGTAGCCCAGGCCCACCTCGGAGAGCGTCACCAGCTTGCGGGCCAGCCGCGGGATCGGCTGGAAGAACTCGACCGCCTCGTCGATCGTGAGGGCGAGGATCTCCGCGATGTTCTTCCCCCGGTACCGGATGTCCAGCGTCTCCCGGTTGTAGCGCTGGCCCCGGCACTGCTCGCACGTGACGTAGACGTCCGGCAGGAAATGCATCTCGATCCGCAGGATGCCGTCGCCCTTGCACCGCTCGCAGCGCCCGCCCTTGACGTTGAAGCTGTACCGGCCCGGCCCGTAGCCCCGGACCCGGGAGGCGGGCAGGTTCGCGAACAGGTCCCGGATCAGCGAGAAGGCCCCGGTGTACGTCGCCGGGTTGCTCCGCGGAGTCCGGCCGATCGGCGACTGGTCGATGACGATCACCTTGTCGAGGTACTCCATCCCGGTGATCTTCTTGTGCTTGCCCGGCCGCTCGCGGGAGCCGTAGAAGCGCCGGAACAGGGCCCGCCGCAGGATCTCGTCCACCAGCGTGCTCTTGCCGCTGCCGGAGACGCCGGTGACGCACACCAGCAGCCCCAGCGGGATGCGGACGTGGATGTTCTTGAGGTTGTTCTCCGCCGCGCCGTGGATATCCAGCCACTCGCCGGCCGGCGGATGCCGCGCCCCCGGCACCTGGATCTCCACCTCCTTGCGCAGGTATTTCGCCGTCAGCGACGACGGCGACTTCATCAGCTCCGGCACCGTGCCCGAAAAAACCACCTCGCCCCCGTGCCGCCCGGCGCCCGGCCCGAGGTCGATGACATGGTCGGCGGACAGGATGGTCTGCTCGTCGTGCTCGACGACGACCACCGTGTTCCCCAGGTCGCGCAGGCCCAGCAGGGTGTTGATCAGTTTGCGGTTGTCCCGCTGGTGCAGCCCGATGCTGGGTTCGTCCAGCACGTACAGCACCCCGACGAGCCCGGCCCCGACCTGCGTGGCCAGCCGGATGCGCTGCGCCTCGCCGCCGGACAGGCTCCCGCTCTCGCGGTCGAGCGTCAGGTAGTCCAGCCCGACGTCCACGAGGAACGTCAGCCGCTCCCGGATTTCCTTGATGACTTCCTTCGCGATCCGCGCCTCCTGCTCGGTCAACGGCAGGGCCGAGAAGAACTCGAGCGCGCGCTTGATCGACATCCGGGTGACGTCCACGATCGACCGGCCTCCCACCTTGCAGGCCAGCGCCTCGGGCCGCAGGCGGGCGCCGTCGCAGGCGGTGCAGGGCTGTCGGCTCATGAAGCCGGCCAGCTTCTGGCGCATGTAATCGCTGTCGGTCTGCTCGTAGCGGCGCTTGAGGTTGGGGATGACGCCCTCGAACGGCTTGCGGTACTTGTGGTAGGCGCCGCCGCGCCAGAACCCGAACTCGACCTCCTCCTCGCCCGTCCCGTGCAGCAGGACGTCGCGGAACGACTCCGGCAGGTCCCGGTACTTCGTCTCCATGTCGATCTTGCAGTGCCGGGTGATGGCCCGCAGGAGCCCCTTGTAGTAGATCGCCGTCCGCCGCCCCCCGCCCTTCCACGCGCGCACCGCGCCTTCGTCCAGCGTCAGGTTCGGATCGGGCACGATCAGGTCCTCGTCGAAGACCAGCATCGTCCCGAGGCCGAGGCAGGTCGGGCACGCCCCGTACGGGCTGTTGAACGAGAAATGCCGCGCGGTCAGGGCGTCGAAGCTCAACTCGCAGTGCGGGCAGGCGTGCTTCTCGGAATACAGCTGCTCCACGGCCTGCCCGTCCCCCGCGGGGTAGATCGCCTGGAGGAGCCCCTCGCCCTGCTTGAGCGCCAGTTCCACCGAGTCCGTCAGGCGCGCGCGGATCTTGTCGTTGAGCACCAGCCGGTCCACGACGACCTCGATCGTGTGTTTTTTCCGCTTGTCCAGGTCCGGCGCGCCGTCGAGTTCGACGAGTTCCCCGTTTACGCGCGCCCGAACGAAGCCCTGCTTGCGCGCGGCCTCGATGATCTCCTCGTGCCGGCCCTTGCGGCCCCGCACCAGCGGGGCCAGCAGGGTCAGGCGCGTGTTCGGCGGCAGCTTCAGCAGTTGCTCGACGATCTCCTCGGCGCTCTGGCGGCTGATCGGCCGCCCGCACTTCCAGCAGTGGGCGTGGCCGACGCTGGCGTAGAGGAGGCGGAGGTAGTCGTGGATCTCCGTCGTGGTGGCCACGATGGAGCGCGGGTTGGCGCCGGCGGTCCGCTGCTCGATGGCGATGGCCGGCGACAGGCCCTCGATGTGGTCCACCTCCGGCTTCTGCATCTGCTCCAGGAATTGCCGCGCGTAGGCCGACAGGCTCTCGACGTATTTCCGCTGCCCCTCGGCGTAGAGGGTGTCGAACGCCAGCGAGGACTTCCCGGACCCGCTCAAGCCCGTGACGACGGTCAGGGCGTTCCGCGGGATGCGGACGGTGATGTCCTTCAGGTTATGCTCCCGCGCCCCCGCCACCAGGATATGGTCCGTGCTCATGGGTTCCGCTTTTCCGGGAAAGAATCAATGGGTCATCCTAGCACACCGTGCCCGGATTGAAAACCGGGCATATTTCGGCGGCGCCGGCCCCGCCGCCGCGCCGTGATGCAACAAATCAATTCACGGATGTGAAGTGATTTGTTACAGACGAGCCGCGCCCGGAGCGGGCCGTCAGGGCCCGGGCGGAGGCCCGCCGCCCCCGCGCCCGCCCGGCGGGCCGCCGCGGAACAGGCCGCGGGGCGAGGTGAGCTCGATGATGGATTCGAGGTAGTCCGCGAATTCCGCCGCCGCCGCGCCCGTGTAGCCGACCTGCTCGCCCAGTTCGACAAAGGTCCGCGTGCGCTCCTCCTCCAGCAGCGGGTTGAGCACCCGCGCCTTCTCGCGCAGGGCCATCCCCAGTTCCCGGCGTTGCTCCGGCGAATTGACCACCCGCATCTGCTCGGTCAGGCGCCAGGTCTCGTCCAGCAGCTGCAGCATGAGATCGTACGAAGCCTTTTCCTCGTCCTTCATCTTCGAGGTGTCGCGCTTGAGGAAGTAGGCGGCCTTCTCGGCGTACTGCCGGGACACTTCGCGCTGCCGCTCCTCCCGGCGCTTCTGCATTTCCTCGTACCGGGCCGGATCGCTCTGCCGGAGTTCCTCCATCCAGTCGCCGCGATCCCGGCGCTCCTCCGGGGGCGGCCGGTTCGTGGCCCGGACCTGCAGGTCCCAGATGACCCGGTCTTTCTCGGCAAGGGCGGTCTCCAGCGCGCGAATCCGCTCCTGCGCCCCCGAGTCCTCCGCGCGGACGGCCACGCCGGCGGGCACCTCGACGGGCGCCGCCTGGGGCGACGGAGCCACGGCGGCGGGCTCGGTCCACGCCCGCGCCCGCCACGTCTCCGCCTCGGTGCGCGCCACGTCGGCCTGCTCCTGCGCGAGCCGGGCCTGGTTCCGGTAGAGGATCGCGGCCCCGATCGCGGCCGCGGCCAGCACGAGCGTGAAGCCCAACAGAATCCTGTTTGATCGTGATGTCATCGGGATCCATCCGCCTCTTCCCTATTACGGGAAGAAACGCGTTTTAGTGTTTCCCGTCCTGCCCGCCCGGGCGGGTGAACACCCGGCGCACCAGCAGGCTCGCGGCCGCGCCGGCGCAGAGCAGCAGGCCCAGCCCCAGCGCCGCCAGGCTGCCCGCGCCCGTCTTGTAGAAAAGCTCCACCTCGTGCGCACCGGCTTCCACGCCCACGCCCAGGAACAGGAAGTCCACCCGCCGCACGGGTGCCGGCCGGCCGTCCACGCGGGCCTGCCAGCCCGGGTCGAACTTCTCGGCCACACGGAGCACCGCCGGCCGATCCGCGGAGGTCAGGATCGCCATGCTCCCGGAGGCGTACCGCGCCACCTGGGCCTGCCCGACGAGGCCTTGCCCCTCCGGGGCCGGCAGGCCCTCGGCCGTGTCGGGCGAAACCGCCAGGACCTGGAAAGGCTCCACGGCCGGGTCCGCAAGCCGCCGAAGCGCGGCGTCATCGTCCATGGCGGCCCAGCCGCCCAGCAGCGCGGCGTACGGGGCCGGCTTCAAGAACGTCAGCACCACGTGCTGCGCGGGCGCGTAGGCGTTCGCCGGCGTGACCACGAGATCGCCGTCGCGCAGCCCGACGTTGTAGCCGAGCGCCAGCGTGAACGCGTCCTTCATCCCGGGATCGGCCTGGATCTGGCTCCAGGCGCCGGCGGGGGCCAGGACGCGGTCCACGGCGGAGAGCTGCCAGAAGCGCAGCGGGTTCCGCCCGACGGTCTGGAGAAAGCGCTGGTATTCCTCGGGCATGCGCGGCATCTGGGTGATATTCACAGACTTGATGCCGTGGTAGGGAAAAAGGTACGTGAGCCAGTTGTTATAGAAGCCCTCCTGCGTGAGCAGGGCCACCCGCTGCTCGCGCGGGCGGTCCTTCAGGACGCGGACGACATCGTTCTCCTGCACGGCGGTCAGCGGCATGGAGTGCACATAGTGCCGGGCCAGCAGGATCGCATCCAGGGCCATGACCGCGACCAACCCCCAGCGCGCCGCCACGACCTGGATCGACGGGGCGCCCTCCCGGCGCGCGGTCAGCAGGAACAGGAACCCCCCGGCGCAGCCGAAGAGAAGGGCGCCATGCCACAGCGCGCCGATCCGGTTCCGGACGATGATCGAGGCGCTGTCCCCCCACCCCTCCGCGGCGAACCGGCCCGCGGCCGACGCGGAACCGAACATCTGGCTCACCGCCAGCAGGGCCATCAGCGCCCCCGCGGCCAGCGCAGCCCATGCCAGGAGGGTAATCCAAGGCGGGCGTCCGGCCGCGGGTTCGATGGCCGTGCGCTTTGGGCTCGGGGATTTCATTCGCGGTAGTTTCTAAAGGAGCCCGGCGTTCACTTCAATCCATAAAACCCGCCCGGCGCAGCGACTCCATCGTCACGGCGGCTCCGCCGCCGCCCGGGAGCAGCCGCCTGACGTACTTCCCTAGAATGTCGGTTTCGATGTTGACCGCGGCGCCGGCCTGCAAGTCCGAAAGGGCGGTCTGATTCCACGTGTGCGGTATGATATGCACGCTGAACGTTTTTCCCTTCAGATCCGCGAGGGTCAGGCTGACCCCGTCGCAGGCGACGGAGCCCTTGGGAACCAGGCCGGCCAGCAGTTCGCTCCCGACCTCGATCTCCAGCACCCAGTCGCGCCCGGCCCGGCCGACGGCGCGGACCGTCCCCACCCCGTCCACGTGCCCCGTGACGATGTGCCCGCCCAGGGCCTCCCCGGCCCGCAGGGCCCGCTCGAGGTTCACGCGGTCGCCCGGTTTCTTCTGTCCCAGGTTGGTTCGGCGGAACGTCTCCTGCAAGGCGTCAAACACCAGCCGGTTCTCCGCGAATGAAACCAGTGTCAGGCACGCGCCGGAAACGGAAATGCTCTCGCCGACGGCGAAGGGCTGCCCCCACGCTTCCGCCTGCACGGTGATTCGCCCGGCCTCCGCGCCGACGCTCACGGAAACCACGCGGCCGGCTTGCTGGATCAATCCCGTGAACATGAGTTACCTCGGTCTGGCGCGCACCATGATATCCGGCCCGCACCGCTCAACGGAAATGAATCGAAGCTGGGGCCGACCCGCCATGCGCCAGCCCCGCCCCCCCACGACGGCGGCCGCGCCTCCGCCCAGGAAGGACGGCGAAATGAAGAACAGGTACTCATCCACCAGTCCATCCCGAATCAGCGACGCCGCCAATCCCCCGCCGCCCTCGCAGAGCACGTGCAGCAGGCCCCGCCGGCCCAGTTCTTCCAGGAGGTCTTTCGCCGACAGCCGGCCCGCGGCCGTCCGTATCCGCAGCGCGCGCGCGCCGGCCGCCTCGATGGCCTTCACCCGGGCCGGGGCACAGGCGCGCGACACGGCCACCAGGGTTTGGTCGGCATGCCCGTCGGACAGCACCTTGGCCGATGCCGGGACGCGCCCGTCGGGCGCCAGGACGATGCGCCACGGCTTTCGGCCTTTCGCCGGCCGCGGCAGGAGCGAGGGATTGTCCTTGAGCAGCGTGTTCTTGCCCACGAGCACCCCGTCGCCCCGGCGCCGCAGGGCCTGCACTTGGCGGCGGGCCGCCGGGCCCGTGATCCAGCGCGAGGCGCCCGTCTCGTCGGCGATGCGGCCGTCCAAAGTCATGCCCATCTTCAGCGTCACGAAGGGCCGGCGCGTCAGGATCCACCGGGCGAACGGCGCGAGCAACTCCCGCGCCTCGCCCTTGAGAACGCCTTCGACAACCTTCACGCCAGCCTTGCGTAACAGGCGCAACCCGCGCCCCGCATGCGCCGGGTTCGGGTCGCGCGTGGCGACGACCACCTCGGCGATTTCCGCCGCCAGGATGGCGGCGGTACAGGGCGGCGTGCGCCCCCACGTGCAGCAGGGCTCCAGCGTGACGTACAGCGTCGCGCCCCGCGCCCGCGCTCCCGCCCGGCGGAGCGCGTGAACCTCGGCATGCGGGCCGCCCGCCTTCCGATGCCAACCCTCGCCCACGATCCGCCCGCGGCGCACGACCACCGCGCCCACCGCCGGGTTCGGGCGGGTCAGCCCTTCGCCCCGGCGGGCGAGCTCCAGCGCCCGACACATGTAGGGTTCGTGTTTCATTCAGATACGGTGGCACGGCCGTCCCGGCCGTGCGGAGTACGGGCGGGACGCCCGTGTCACTTTCCCTTTGTTCCTGATCTTCATTTCCCTTCGTCCGGCCCCAGCAAGGCGTTCACGAACTCGTCCGGGTCGAATGGCGCCAGCGAATCGGCGCTCTCCCCCAGGCCCGCGAACCGGATCGGGATGCCCAGGTCCCGGGCAACCCCGAAAACGAAACCGCCCTTCGCCGAACCGTCCAGCTTGGCCACGACGGCACCGGTCATCGGCACGGCCTCGTGGAAGACCCGCGCCTGGGCCAGCGCGTTCTGGCCCAGCGTGGCATCGAGAACGATCCAGGTTTCATGCGGCGCGCCGGGCAGCCGCTTGTTCAACGCGCCGCGGACCTTCTGCAACTCCTGCATGAGCGGCTGCTTGGTGTGCATCCGGCCCGCCGTGTCCACGATCAGCACGTCCTTCTTCCGCGCGATCGCGGCGTCGAGCGCGTCGTAGGCCACCGCGGCGGCGTCGGCGTTCGGCGCGCCGACCACCGCCTCCACGTCCAGGTGGTCGGCCCACCATTTCAACTGGTCGGCGCCAGCGGCGCGGAACGTGTCCGTGGCGCCGAGCAGCGGCTGGAGCCCCGCGCGCAAGGCATGACGGGCCAATTTGGCCGAGGTGGTCGTTTTGCCCGATCCGTTGACGCCGACCACGAGGAGCACGAGCGGCCGGGGCTGCGCCGGCCACGCGAACGGCTCCAAGGCGGCGCCCTTCAGGCTGTCGCGGAGAATCGTGCGCAGCACCTCCCGGCGGGATACCCGCAGCCCCTGGTAGGCCTGCTCCATCTCCGCGACCAGCTTCGTGGCCAGGTGGACGGGGACGTCGGCCCGCAGGAGGGTTTCCTCCAGTTCTTCGAAGGAGACGTCCTCCTTCTTCCGGCCGGAAAAGACCCGGGACAGCGCGCCCGCGATCTGCCGGCGGGTCCGCGCCAGGGCGTCAATCCACGTGACCACGTTTCTCCCTCTTCACCGCCGCCCGGGCGGGCCGGTCGATGTCCTTGCGCGCGCGGTCGAGGATGCCGTTGACGAACTTGCCGGACTCCGAGCCGCTCAATTCCTTGGCGAGCTCGACGGCCTCGTTGATGGAGACCACGGGCGGCACGTCGGGGCAATGCAGCATCTCGTAGAGGCCGACGCGCATGACGTTGCGATCCACGGCACCCATCCGCTTGAGGTCCCAGTTTTCGGCATACTTCTGGAGGAGCCGGTCCAGTTCCTCACGCTTCGCGTCCACGCCCCGGATGAGATCCTCGGCGAACCGGCGCGCGGCCGGCGTGCCCTTGACCCCCGCCCAGAACAGCTCGAGGGCCGGGTCCAGGTCGTCCCGGTTGAAATCCCGCTGGAACAGGAACTGCACCGCCCACTGCCGCGCCTCGTGTCGTCCGCCCATGCCGGCCTACTTCCAGTTGCCGAACAGGTTGGCCATCTCGATCGCCGCCTGCGCGGCGTTCCAGCCCCGGTTGCCCGACTTCGTGCCGCAGCGCTCGATCGCCTGGTCGAGGTTCTCGGCGGCGACGACCCCGTCGATCACGGGCACGCCGCTGTCGAGCGCGATCTGCATCAGCGCCCGGGCGAGCTGCGTGTTGATCAACTCCGCGTGCGGCGTGGCCCCCTGGATCACCGCGCCCAGCGCCACGACGGCGGCGTACTTCTTGCCCTGCGCCAGCTTCTGGGCGGCCAGCGGGATCTCGTAGGCGCCCGGGACCCAGGCTATGGCGATGTCCGTCTCGGCCGCCCCGTGCCGGACCAGGCAGTCCATCGCGCCGGCCACCAGCTGCCGCGTGAGGAAGTCGTTGAACCGGCTCACCACGATGCCGAACTTCAGCCCAGCGGCATTCAACTGACCGGCGTATTCCTTCGTGCTCATGTGTTGCTCCTTGTCTATAACCAGTGCCCCAGCTTGGCCTTCTTCGTCTCCAGGTAACGTTCGTTGTGTTGCGTCGGGGGCAGGACCAGCGCCACGCGCTCGACGATTTCGAGCCCGTGTCCCTTCAGCCCGACGATCTTGCGCGGGTTGTTGGTCAGCAGCCGGATCCGCTTCAGCCCGAGGTCCGCGAGAATCTGCGCGCCGATGCCGTAGTCCCGCAGGTCGGCGTCGAAGCCCAGTTTCTGGTTCGCCTCCACCGTGTCGAGCCCCGACTCCTGCAGTTCGTAGGCGTGCAGCTTCTTGGCCAGGCCGATCCCGCGGCCCTCCTGCCGCATGTAGAGCACCACGCCGTGCCCTTCCTTCGCAATCATCTCCATGGCCGCCTTTAGCTGTGTTCCGCAGTCGCAGCGCAGCGAGCCGAAGACGTCGCCCGTCAGGCACTCGCTATGCACGCGCACCAGCGGGGCGGGCTGCTCGGCGGGTTGGCCCATGACCAGGGCCAGGTGGTGGTGATCGTCCGGGAGCGAACGATACAGGTACAGGTCGAACCGGCCGGCCTCCGTCGGCAGGCTGACCTTGCGCTCGAGCTCGACCAGCTTCTCGCGCTTGCGGCGCCACTCCACGAGGTCCGCGATGGTGATGATCTTGAGGCCGTGCCGCGCGGCGAATTCCAGCAGGTCCGGCAGCCGGGCCATGCGCCCGTCGTCGTTGATGATCTCGCAGATCACGCCGGACGGGTTCAGGCCCGCCAGGCGCGCCAGGTCCACGGCCGCCTCGGTATGGCCGGCCCGCCGCAGCACGCCGCCCGACACGGCCTCGAGGGGAAACACGTGCCCCCCGCGCACGAGATCCCCGGGCCGGGTGTCCTTCCCGATCAGCACGCGGATGGTCTGCGCGCGATCGTAGGCGCTGATGCCCGTCGAGATGCCCTCGCGCGCGTCCACGGACTGCATGAAGGCCGTGGCGAAGCGCCCGCCCTCGCCCGGCGGGCCCATGCGGGTGAGGTGGAGCCGCTGCAGGGCGTCCTTCTCCATGGACACGCAGATCAGGCCGCGCCCGTGCCGCGCCATGAAGTTGATGCCCTCGGGCGTCACCTTCTCCGCCGCGAGCACGAGGTCGCCCTCGTTCTCCCGCTTCTCGTCGTCGACGACCACGACCAGCTCGCCGTTCCGGACCGCCTCGATGGCGTCCGCGATGGCGCTGAACGGCGCGGCCTTTGTTGGCTTTTCCTGGCTCATAAAAAAAACGCCCCGGGAAAAATCCCAGGGCCCAGGCGCACGTGTCGCCTCGATCTTCTTCCATCCAGACTTTACTGTCGGCTGCGGATCGGCCGTTTTTTCCCGGCCTGACCACATCAGCCGTGCAGCGACGCTTGGTCTGCTGCACGGGTCGCGGGCTTTCACCGCCGGTCAGGACTCGCCCGGCGCCTTTCGGACCGGGCTCACCTTGCCCTGAAGATCTTTCCGATGGTCGTACCCTACACAACACAGCATGGAATTCAAGCACAATCCGCCAGGACGGCCGGACCGCCAGGACTGATTCACAAAGGATCGTAACCCGTTCCAACCATGGAAGAACAAGGCCCGCGCACACCAGGGCATGCGCCGGCCTCGAGGGCGAGGCCGCGCTACACGGACGCCGGGGAGGCCGTGCTCGGCGTAGCTCGCGACCGCCCCCGGTCGCGGGCAGGCTGGCTCCGTGAATTCGGGGCCCTTACGTTTTGCGGGCCAAGGCCTATCGAAAAGGCACATTCCTTTGGATCAAGGGCTCACCGGCCTCTTGAATCAGTCCTGCCGGCCCGCCGGACCGGGGGCGGGCCGCCGCCATGCCTTCCGTCAGGGGTCGCGGAAGGCCCGGACCCGGAAGTAGTAGTCATCCGGCACGCCGAAGGACACCAGGAGATTGGTACGATTCGGCATCGGCGGCGTATTGGTCCACAGCACGATCCACTGATTCGTATCCATCATGGCGGTCCGCCACTCGTAGACGCGGTAGGCCTGCTGGCCGCCGTCGGTCGCCAGGTTGATCCATGCGTTGGAGCGCGTGATGGAGACGAACCGCAGCACGCTGTTGGAACTGGTGGGATCGGTATCGGCGATAACCTCGTCGCCGTCCTTGGTTCCGTCGCCGTCCGTATCCGATTGGAGCCAGCTGGTGCCCGCGTCGTATTCGCCCTGGTAGACCCCGGTTCCCGTTTCGACGACGTTGGCTAGGTTGTCCAGGTCGGTGTCCACAAACTCGTCGCAGCCGAGATCCTTCATGAACAGGCGGAATTCCCCGTCCACGTCGTACGAGCCCGCGGCCGCCTCGCCCGCCTCGATGCAGGGCGAGTCGTAGCGCAGGTGGTAATTCGCCATCACCCGCGGGTTGTTGGTGATATTCCCCAGCCCCGGCCAGTTGTCCTGCACGCAACAATAGCGGGTGGTGACAAACCCGAGTCCCTGGAGTTGGGCTATCGAGTGCCCCCACAGGATCGAATGGTTGACATTATACCCGGCATCGGTGAAGGAAACGCCATACCCCCCATTGCTGTAAATGGTGCATTGCTCGACCCAGCCCGTACTGTTCTGAATAGAGACCCCGTCAGTGCCCAGGGTCCATACCGTGTGATTGTTGGCCACCACGGAGTCCAGCAGATCGAACCGGCACCTGTTCGCCAGCAGGCCGCCGCCGCTTCCGTTCCAGCATAGGTTGGATAGGATCGCGCTCAAGCGGACCGTCGAACGCTCGCACGAGTCCATATACAACCCGCCCCCGTGCAAGGTGGCGTAGTTCCGTGCAAACAACGTGGGCCAGTTGCTGGGCGCCTTGAAATAGCGGTCATCCGAGCCGACCAGCAGCCAGGGGGCCTCGACAGCCGCCAAGCCCCCGCCGGAATACTGATCGGCCCAATTTTCTGTAAAGGCCGCGGGCCCGATATTCGCGCTGCGCGCTTTGAGATAGACCCCGCCACCCGAGGCTATCGCGCGATTATTATCGAATGTTACCCCGGACAGGATGCTGGTGATGTTGGCCACGCTGTACACGGAGCCCTCGGGCCCGATGTACAGCCCGCCGCCATTCTGGTCGGCCCAATTGCCGATGAACTGCACCATCGCGTTCGTTCCGCCGAGCACGTCCACCTTGTCCAGGACGCAGACACCTCCGCCGTTCGTGGCGCAGCGGTTGTTGTTGACCATCACGGCGCCGGTGATCGACAGGTATCGCGCATACACGCCGCCGCCGCTTTCCCATGCACGGTTCCAATCCACCCACGATGGCTCGTTGGCACGTCCCAGGATCCGAAGGGCATTCGTGCCGTTGACGTAGAATCCTCCGCCCGAATGCGCCGCGGCGTTATACTCCACGATGGAAGCCCGACTCGACGACTCGACGCTGATGCGCGCATCGTTCAAGGCCAGCACGCCTCCGCCATGCCCGTCGCTGTAGTTGGTCATGATATTCACGCCGTCCAGCAGCATGTGGCCGAAACTGGCGTAGATCCCCCCGCCGCCGGCCGAACTCAAGCCTACGGGGTCCACGGCCATGTTCGCGACGACCCGGGCGCAGCGTATCGTGGCGCCCGCGAAACCGGGGGCATCTATGTAGTAGATTCCCCCGCCGTACAGCGCCGTGTTGGACATGACCAGGGCGTTGGAAATGACGATGGGCGAACTGATGAACATCATCCCCCCGCCGTACAGCGCTTGGTTGTTTTGCACTACGTTCGAGGGGGAGGTGACGTTAAACAGCCCCTTGGAGCGCATGGCAAAGGCTTTCAGATTCTCCCCGTAGATAGCCCCGCCGGATGAATCGGCCGTGTTGCCGATGAACGAGCAATCCACCACAACAACCCAGCCCCCGCTGCCCCACAACCCGCCGCCCTCGTATGCGCGGTTGCTTTGAATGACGCTGCCCTCCCACAAAACCACCTCGGAATTGGTGGCGGCATACACCGCCCCCCCCCGTGCCGTGGCCTTCACGGCCGTGTTGCTGTGGAAAAGGGTGCCCCACGCGGTCAACTCGGCGTTCGTCCAGACAAAAACCCCTCCGCCCTCGTTGGTACCCCGGTTGCAGACGATCCGGGAACCATTGTACAGGTTCAGCTTGCCGGCTACAAAGGCCGCGCCGCCATAAACGCCATAGCAGTTGGAAATGGTCGAGGCATTGTAAAACCCGGCTTCGGACTGGCTGTCCACGTACAAGCCGCCTCCGTTGAGGCCGTAATTGTTGATCCAGTGAACATCGTTAAAATCCACGGTGGAAGAGACGAGGTGGGCGCCGCCCCCGCCATCCCCTCCCCGGTTTCCATTCTGCAGTTTCAAGTAGTTCACGGTGCTGATGCTGCGGATGAACGACAACGCCCCGCCCGACCCGCCCGCGTTGATCACGGAATAGCCGCCGACATGGATCGGCACCGATTCATCGTAACCGCCCCGCAAGGTCAAATCCTTGTCAGAGACGACCACGTTCTCCGGGAACACGCTGGTGGAAATGCAGATCTGGTTCCCGCTGCTGGCCGCATTGACCGCAGCCTGAATCGTGCCGTAGGCCGGGCCCGCCTCATTGATCCACACGCTGCCCGCGAGCGTGCCCGCCACCCCGGCCAGCAACACCAACACGACCCACCCGATCGCGAATCGCTTCATGACCGACCTCCCTGTTCTATGCGCAGCGCCTCGTTGTGGCGGTATTGTATCAGCCTGCCACGGCGATGGAAACAGGGAAATGTTCTCAATGTAGGGGCGCCCGAATCTTCAGCGAGCTGGAGGCGGGACGCCCTCGTCCCGCTCGATGCGCCGCGGGGGCGCGGCGCCTCCAGGACTCGCTAAAGATCGGGGCATGGGCGCCGGCCTTATGAATCAATCCTGTAGGGGCGCCGCTTGCCGGCGCCCGCAGAAGGGCCTGGCGGCAGAGGCATGCCGCCCTCCATCTAGGCCTGGTCCTCCACTCCTTCCCCGCCCTCCAGCAGGCCGCAGATGCCGCGCCGGGAGGCGGCGATGAAGTCGCAGAACTCCGTCACGGCCGGATCGTTCAACTCCGCGCGGATGCGCTCCACGGCCTGCGAGGTGTTCAGGCCGGAGCGGTAAAGAATCTTGAACGCGGCGCGCAGGGCCTGGCGTGTCTCGGGCTTGAAGCCCGCTCGGCGCAGCCCGACGGTGTTGAGGCCCAGGATCTGGTTCCCCGCGCCCGAGCGCCCGGTGCAAAACGGCGGGATGTCCTGCGACACCGCCCCCTGCCCGCCCATCATCGCGAGCCGCCCGATCCGCACGAACTGGTGCACGACGGCGTTGCCGCTGATGAACGCCCGCTCGCCCACCTCGACGTAGCCCGCCAGCAGCGCGCCGTTGACCAGGATCACGCCGTTCCCCAGCTTGACGTTGTGCGCGAGGTGCGAGTTGACCATCAGGAAGCAGTCGTCGCCGACCTCCGTGACGGTGTCCGGCTTCGTGCCGCGATGGATCGTCACGCCCTCGCGAATCCAACAGCGCGCGCCGATCCGGACATAGCTGACCGTCTCCGGCTTGAAGGCGAGATCCTGCGGAAGATCCCCGAGCACGGCGCCCGCATGAATCCGGCCACCCGGCCCGATGCTGGTGTAGCGGTGGATGACGGCGTGCGGGCCGATGACGCACCCGTCGCCGATCTGCGTATCCCGGTCGATGACGGCGAACGGCCCCACGACGACGTCCGCGCCGAGCACGGCGCCATGATCCACGACGGCGGTCGGATGAATGTTCATGATTTGTCCTCGAAGCTGACCACCCCGCTCTCGCGCAGGCTGTAATAGTCCTTCGCCCCCGGCTCCGCGGCGCGGCCCAGGATGATGTGGTCCAGCACCGGGATGTCCACGATCCGCCCCGCCTCGACCAGCTGGCGCGTGATCCGGATGTCCTCGGCCGACGGCGCGGGATCGCCGGAGGGATGGTTGTGCACGAGCACCACGGCGGCGGACAGGCAGCGGATCGCCTCCTTGAACACCTCGCGCGGGTGGGCCAGGCTGGCGTTGAGCAGGCCCGTGCTGATCTCCACGGGGTTCTGGCGCAGGCGGTTCTTCGTATCCAGCAGCAGGACCCAGAACGCCTCCGTCTCGCGCGTATTGGCCCGCCCGCGCAGGACGCGCGCGGCGTCCTCCGGCGTGCGGACGAACGGGCGCTCGGGCGCGGATTCCTCGTTCAGGCGGCGGCCGAGCTCGAGGGCGGCGCGCAGGATCTGGGCCTTGACGGGGCCGATGCCCTTCTTCTTCGTCAGTTCCTGGACCGGGGCCTGGGCGAGCGCGGTCAGCGAGCCGTACTCCATCAGGAGGTTATGCGCCAGGTCCACGACGTTCAGGCCCTTCATGCCGCACCGCAGCAGCAGGGCGATGAGCACCTCCTCGGACACGTGCTCGGCGCCGAGCCGCTCGAACAGCTCGCGCGGCCGCTGCCGCGACGGGATGTCGGCGACGCGCCTCGGCGCAATGGGATAGAGCGTTTCCATGGTCACGGGTCGCGGAAGCCGTTCGCGCCGTCCCCGGGCGGCGACTCCCCGTGGTCCAGCCGGTACGGCAGGCACAGGCCGAACAGCCGCTCCGGAAGGCTGACGTCGAGCCGGACCGCGCCGTCGGCCTCGTATTTCTCCTCGAACACCCTACCGGAACTCCGGATGGCGGCAAGCAATTTTCCCTCCGCCGGCGGGACGAGCAGCTGCGCGCGCAGGGTGCGGCTCTTGAGGAAGTCGGCGAGCTCGGCCCGGAACATGTCGAGCCCCTCGCCGGTCAGCGCGGAGACCGTCACCGGCCGCTCGAGGCCGGGCGCCAGCCGCGCGGCCTGCGCGCCCGCCGCCGGCAGGTCCAGCTTGTTCAGCACGGAAATCCGGGGCTTCCCCTCCGCGCCGAGTTCCTTCAGCACCTGGTCCACGGCGCGGATTTGCTCCTCGACGCCCGGGTGCGCGGCGTCGATGACGTGGATCAGCAGGTCCGCCTCGCCGACCTCCTCCAGCGTCGCCTTGAACGACTCGACGAGGTGGTGCGGCAGCTTGCGGATGAAGCCGACCGTGTCGGTGATCAGGGCGGGCTGGTGGTTCGGCAGGCGGATCTGCCGCGTGGTGGGATCGAGCGTGGCGAAGAGCCGGTCGTCGGCCTCGACCTGCGCGTCGGCCAGGTGGTTGATCAGCGTGGACTTGCCGGCGTTGGTGTAGCCCACGAGCGTCAGCAGGGCCCAGCCGTGGCGGCGGCGGCCGCGCCGCTGCTCGGCGCGGTGCTGACGCACCTCCTCGAGCGACTCGCGAATCCGCGTGATCCGATCGAGGATCCGGCGCCGGTCCAGTTCCAGCTGCTTCTCGCCCGGGCCGCGCAGGCCGATGCCGCCCTGCTGGCGCTCGAGGTGCGTCCACATGCCGCGCAGGCGCGGCAGCAGGTATTGCAGTTGCGCCAGCTCGATCTGCAGGCGACCGGCCTTCGAGCGGGCGTGCTGCGCGAAGATATCCAGGATCAGCTGCGCCCGGTCGATGACCTTGCACTCCGTGATGTCCGCCAGGTTCCGGCCCTGCGCGGGCGAGAGGTCGTCGTCGAAGAGGATCGTCGTGATGTCCTCGGCCGCGGCGCGCCCGGCGAGCTCGGCGGCCTTGCCCTTGCCGATCAGGGTCGCGGGGTGGAAGGTCTGCTGGTTGGAGATCATCCGCCCGACGACCTCGGCGCCGGCGGTATCGGCCAGTTGCGCCAGCTCGTCCAGCAGGTCCTCGACAACCTCGCGGCGCTGGTCCTTCAGGCGGACGCCGACCAGCAGGACCCGTTCCGGCTCATCCCGGAAGGACAACGGGGTTCGGCCCATGTTTCCTCCATGCCGCCCATACCCGGTCCGCGAGCCGGGCGACGGGCTCGCTGAAATCGTGATCGATCCACTCCACGCGGACCTGGTGCCGGAACCAGGTCATCTGCCGGCGCGCCAACTGCCAGGTGCGGTGGACGACCTGCTCCCGCGCCTGCCCCACGGTCAGGGTTCCGTCCAGCACCGCGAAGGCCTCGGCGTAGCCGATGGCGTGGCGGGCGGTAGCGGAAAGCGCGGAGTGCCGCTCGTGCAGGCGTCGCGCTTCTTCCAGCAGTCCTCCGTCAAACATCTTGCGCACCCGTTCCCCGATCTTCGCGCGCCACGGCGCGGCCTGGGGCCGCAGGCCGACCATCGGCGGCCCCGACGGGCGCGCGAGGCGGGAAGGGTGAGCGGAGGTCTCGGCCAACTCGATGGCCCGGATCAGCCGGCGCGGATTCCGGGGATCGGCCAGCGCTTCCAGGCGCGCCGGATCGCGCCGCCGCAATTCCTCCTGCAGTCCAGCGACATCCAGTTCCGAAAGCCGCCGGCGGAGTTCAGGATCGGCCGGCGGCGCGGCATCGAGTCCCTCGACGAGGCACTTCACGTACAGGCCGGTGCCCCCGACCACGATCAGCCGGCCCGGCGCCGTCTCGTGGAAGGCCGCGCGGGCGGCCTCGAGGTACCGGCCGACGCTGAACGACTCGCCGGGGCCGGCCAAGTCCAGGCCCCGGTAGCGGACGCGGCGGCGTTCAGCCGCTGTAGGCTTGTCGGTGCCGATGTCCATGCCCCGGTAGACGAGCATGGAATCGGCGGAGAGAATGTCGAGGCTTTCGCGCTCGGCCAGGTGCTGCGCGACGGCCGATTTCCCGGCCGCGGTCGGCCCGACGAGAAACCAGGCAGTCGGCGCACCGGTCATCAGGACTCCGGGGACGGCGCGGCCGGCTCCGCCTTGCGGCGGGATTCATTGAGGGGATGGCCGGCCACCCAGAACGCGGACACGATGTACAGGCCCGCGCCCGCGCAGATGGCCGCGTCCGCGATGTTGAACGCCGGCCAGTGCCAGCCGCGCACGTGGAAATCGAGGAAATCCGTGACCCAGCCGAGGCGCACACGGTCGAGCAGGTTGCCGACCACGCCGCCGACGAGCAACGCCAGCGCCAGGCGGTGCTCCCAGGTCCGGCTCAAGAACGAGCGCCGGAAGATCACCATGAGGACGAGGATGACGACCGAGAGGAGGGTCAGCACGGCGTTCTGGCCGCCGAGCATGCCCCAGGCCGCGCCGGTGTTGCGGACATAGGTCAGGTCGAAGAAGCCCGGGATGACCGGGTGCGCGACGCCGAAGTCGAAGTGCGCGCGCACGTACCACTTTGTCGCCTGATCCAGCGCCGCGACGATGAAAGCCAGCAGGATCACCGACATGGGCCCGCTCCTCGTTCGCCGGGCCGGGTCAGGATTCCCCACCCTGTTGGATCGTCGGCCCGAACGGCCGGAACTTGCTGCGGCCCTTTTCCGACTCGCTCTTGCAATGCACGCACATCTTGGCGAAAGGCAAGGCTTTCAGGCGGGCCTTCTCGATGGGCTTGCCGCAGGAATCGCACGAACCGTATAGGCCGGTCTCGATGCGCTGGAGCGCCTCGTCGATCTCGTAAAGGGCGTCCTGCTCGCTGCTCACCAGGTTCAGGGCGAACTCGCGGTCGAAGTTGTCGGTACCTTGGTCGGCCATGTGAAAACTGTAGCTGGAGAGATCGCCGGACGACTCGCGCGGGGACCGGTTCAGGTTGTCGCCCGCCAGGAACGAAATCTCGTCGACGACGCGGTCGCGGAGCTTCTGGAGCACCTCGCGGTACTTTTTCAGTTCCGCGGCCGGCAGGCGGCGCGGCGGCGGCAGGGGCTTCTTCGGTTCCGCGACCGGCTTGCGAGCCGGACGGCCTTTCAGGGCCACCGCGGGCTTCGCGGCCGCGACCGGCTTGCGGGCCCTGGCCCGGACAACCGGCTTGGCCGCCTTCTTGACGGGCTTGGCCTTGACCGGGGCCTTCTTCCGAACGGGCGCGCTTTTCTTGGATTTCTTTGCGCTTTTTGCCATTTCGCACCTTCCCCCTGACGACTCGTTTGTCGTGCTTCCACCGGTCCAGTCCGGCGGAAGAGCGGCTTGAGTACCACAGCCTCCTGCCGCTGTCAACCCTGCCGGCCTATTTTTCTTCCGCGGGCTCGATGCGGACGCCGCAGGGATGCCCGTTGAGGTCCTGGACCTCGCCCGCCGAATCGACGAACAGGCATTCTACGCACAAGGTCTCGCCGCGTATATAGTCGCCTTGCTCTTCCACGGCCTCGCGTACCGCCTCGTCGCCGCTGTAGGCCAGCCGGATGCGCTGGGTCACCTCGAGATCGGCCGCCTTGCGCAGGCTCTGGACGCGGTTGACGAACTCGCGGGCCAGCCCCTCGCGCACCAGTTCCTGGGTCAGGTCAATCTCCAGCGCGACGATCAGCCCGCCGTCGGAGGACACCGCCAGCCCCTCGCGGGGTTTGCGCTCCACGGCCAGGTCCGCGGCTTCCAGGGCCACCGCTTCGCCGTCCACCTCGATGGCGACGGGCCTTCCATCCAGCAGGTCCTCGATGCGGGCGGAGTCCATTTTCTGGATCTGCTGCGCGGCCTTCTTCACCTTCGGCCCCAGGCGCGGGCCCATCCGGCGGAAATCGGGCTTGGCGAGGAACGTGGCCAGGTCGGACTCGCGCCCGCTGAACCAGACCTCGCGGACGTTGAGCTCGTCGGCGACCAGGTCCTTCAGCGCCTCGATCCGCGCCCGGCGCGCCGCGTCGCGGCAGACCACGTGAAGCCCGCGCAACGGCTGGCGCACCTTGAGGTTATGATCGGCGCGCAGTTGGCGGCCGAGGCCGACGACGCGGATCACGTCGTCCATCTGGTCCTCCAGCGCGGCGTCGCGGGCTCGGTCATCGCCGACCGGGAAATCGCAGAGGTGCACGGACTCCGGCATGTCCGGCGTGCGCAGGTTCCGGTAGATCGCCTCGCTGATGAACGGCACGAACGGCGCGGCGATCTTGCACAGCCGGACCAGCGCCTCGTACAGCGTCGCGTAGGCCTGGGCCTTGTCCGCGTCGTCCGAGCTCTTCCAGAAACGGCGCCGGCTGCGCCGGATGTACCAGTTGGTCAGGTCCTCGAGGAACCGGACGAACGGCCGGACCGCCTGCTGCAGGTCGTACGCGTCCATCGCCGCCACGACCTCCTGGGTCAGGCGCTCCAGCGAAGAATGAATCCAGTTATCCAGTAGATTCCCTGAACCCTGAACCCCGCCCCCTGAACCCTTGTCCGGCTTCCATCCGTCCACCCGCGCGTACGTGACGAAGAAGCTGTACGCGTTCCACCACGGCAGCAGGAGATGGCGCAGGGCGTGCTTCACGCCCTCCTCGGAGAAGTTCAGGTTCTCGGCGCGGACGACCGGCGAATGGATCATGTAGAGGCGCAGCGCGTCGGCGCCGTAGGTGTCCAGGATGTACACCGGGTCCGGGTAGTTCTTCAGCCGCTTGCTCATCTTGCGGCCGTCGTCGGCCAGGATCATGCCGTTGACGATGACGTGGCGGAACGCGGGCTTGTCGAACAGCGCCGTCGACAGGACCATCAGCGTGTAGAACCAGCCACGCGTCTGGTCCAGGCCCTCGGCGATGAAATCCGCCGGGAAATGCTGCTCGAAGTGGGCCTTGTTCTCGAAGGGATAGTGCGACTGGGCATACGGCATCGAGCCGCTCTCGAACCAGCAGTCCAGCACCTCGGGGATGCGGCGCAGTGGCGCCCCGCCCTTCGCCGATGGGATCTCGATCCGGTCCACGAAGTGCTTGTGCAGGTCGGCGACCTTCTGCCCGGAGCGCTTCTCGAGTTCGGCGACGGAGCCGACGCAGACCGCCTCGCCCTGCGCGTTGCGCCAGACGGGCAGCGGCGCGCCCCAGTAGCGGTTGCGCGAGATCGCCCAGTCGCGCGCGCCTTCCAGCCACTTGCCGAAGCGGCCGTCGCGCAGGTGCTCGGGCACCCAGTGGGTCTGCGCGTTGGCGGCCAGGAGCCGGGCGCGGAGCTGCTCGACGCGGACGAACCAGGTTGCCACGGCGCGGTAGATCAGCGGCGAGTCGCAGCGCCAGCAGTGCGGGTAGCTGTGCTGGATCGTCGAGCGGTGGACGAGCTTCCCCTCCTCCTTCAGCCGCCGCAGGATATCGGAGTCGGTCTCCTTCACCTCGCGGCCGAGGTAGTCTTCGACGGGCGCGGTGAACCGGCCCTCGTCGTCCACGGGGCAAACCGCGGGCAGGCCGGCAATCTGACCGAGCCGGTGGTCGTCCTCGCCGAAGCCGGGCGCGATATGCACGACGCCCGTGCCGTCCTCGGTCGACACGAAATCGGCCTCGAGGACGCGGAACGCGCCTTTCGCCCGGAGGTCGGAGAAGTACGGGAACAGCGGTTCGTAGCGCAGGCCGGCCAGGGCCGAGCCGTCCATTTCATCGAGCAACTCGTAGGCATCGCCCTTCGGGTAGTAGACCGGCAGGCGGTCGCGGGCCAGGAGGTAGATCCGGCCGGCGTCGCGGATTTTCACGTAGCGGATCGTAGGGCCAACGGCAAGCGCGAGGTTGGACGGCAGCGTCCACGGCGTCGTCGTCCAGGCCAGGATGAAGGTGTTCTCTGCGCCTTCGACGGCGAAACGGACCGTGACGGCCGGATCCTGCACGTCCTGGTAGCCCTGGTTCGTCTCGAAGTTGGAGAGCGGCGTCGCGCAGCGTGGGCAGTACGGGAGGATCTTGTGCCCCTCGTAGATCAGGTCCTTCTCCCACAACGACTTGAAGACCCACCAGATGGACTCCATGTAGGCCGGGTCCATGGTTTTGTAATCGTGGTCGAAATCCACCCAGCGGCCCATGCGCGTGACGACCTGGCGCCACTCGCGGGTATAGCGCAGGACGATGCCGCGGCATTTCTCGTTGAAGACGTCGACGCCGAGCTTCTCGATGTCGCGCTTGCCGCTGATCTTGAGTTCCTGCTCCATCTCGTATTCCACGGGCAGGCCGTGGCAGTCCCAGCCGAAGCGGCGCTCGACGTAATGACCGCGCATGGTCTGGTAGCGCGGCACGATGTCCTTGAGCGTGCCGGCGAGGAGGTGGCCATAGTGCGGCAGGCCGGTGGCGAACGGCGGGCCGTCGTAGAAGACGAATTCCGGCGCGCCCCGCCGGGCTTCGAGCGACTTGCGGAAGGTGCCGTCCGCCTCCCAGAATCGCAGGATCTCCCGCTCCAATTCAGGAAAGCTGACCTTGCTGGATACCGGGTCAAACATGGCCGAAGAAGATACGCGGGCCCGATTGCGTATTGCAAGCGGAGATGCGCCGCCGCGCGGCGGCGGATATTACTTGACATTTACCCGCTGTCTGGGGCAGGGTCGCGTTCAATCAGGCAGGAGTGCATGCAGGTTCAAGCCATCAGCCGCCAGGAAATCGACGCCTGGCCGATCGAGGAATCCGGGCTGCCCGTGCGCGTCGTGAACGCGGTGAGGGTGGTGCCCGTGAAAACGGTCGGACAGTTGCGCGAGCTGGCCGATTCGGATCTTCTCAAGCTGCGCAGCCTGGGCCGAATTTCGCTCGGCCACGTACACTCTTTTCTGCGGACCTGCGGGCAGATCGAGCAAGGCCGGCAACGGTTCGGGACGATCCAGGAAGTCTTCGCGCTGTGCCTGGATGACGCCGAGCGCGCCGTCCTGGCCGCGCGGTACGGATTGGACCGCGATCCCGAAAAGCCGTCGCGCCGCCGCACCACGCTTCAGCAGATCGCGGACGCGAAACAGATCACCCGCGAGCGCGTACGCCAGGTCCAGGACGCCGGCCTGCGGAACCTTCAAAGCCGCCTCGCACGGGCCTGCCTGCAGCCCTTTTACGATTTCCTGTGCGCGCAACTGGAGCGGAAGGGCGGGCTGGCGGGCGTCACGGATCTGATGTCGCTGCGGTCGGAGCCGGCCCTGGGCGGGATGCACCCCCACGGGCTCTTGCGGCTGTTGAGCGAGGTCGACCCGGCGCGGTTGGCGTCGCGCCACGGGTATTTCTCCACCCTCCCCCTGGAGTTCCTCCTGTCGCTCGAGGCTCGGATGAAGACGCTCCTGTCCCAATCCGGCCGGCCGCTCACGCTGGAGGAATTGCTCGACCGCGCCGGGCCGGAAGCCCTGGCGCCGCTCCGGCAGCCCGCGGCGGCCCTTGAAGCCCTGTTGAACCACGACCCGGACATCGCCGCGACGACGGACGGACGCTTCTTCCTGTACGGGGCAGGGGCCGGGGTCTTCGCGCTGGAAATCCTCTCCCGGATGGAGCGCCCGGCCCACTACCGCAAGATTACCACGGCCTTCAACGAGGCCCTGAAGCCTGAAAAGCGCAAGGGCGCCGGCTACATGCTGGAACTGCTGATCGGCACGCCGCGCTGCACGCGGGTGGACCGGGGGATCTACGACCTGAAGGCCGAGTAGCGGGACGCTTGCCGATCCGGCCCCGAGCGGCTACAGTGCCGCGGCCGGTCAACGGCCCCGGATGAGCATGAAAATCGTCGACAAATACCTTTTCAAGGCGGTCTTTGTTCCGCTGCTCTACTGCCTCTCGGGATTCATCCTGATCTATGTCATCTACGACCTGTTCGATAACCTGCCGGACTTTATCGAGGCGCGCACGCCCCTGCCCGCCGTGATCCGGTTTTACCTTTTCCTGATGCCCTCCGTCCTCGTGATCATCGCGCCGGTCTCGCTGATGCTGGCGGTGCTCTACAGCCTTTCGCACCTGACGAAGAACAACGAGCTGACCGCCATGCGCGCCTGCGGGATCAGCCTCTATCGCCTCATGGCGCCCCTCGTGTTCCTCGGGCTGCTGGGCTCCCTCCTCGTGGGCGCCATCCACGAGACCCTCGGCCCTTGGTCGGCCTACTGGGCTCACCAGTTCATCGCCATGCAGAAGAACAAGGACAAGATCGACACCCGCCTCGTTTCCCCGCTGCCGTACCGGAACGAGACGGGGCGGCGCGACTGGATGATCGGCGAGTTCAACATGGAGACGTTCGAGATGAAGACCGTCAGCGTGATCCAGCACCGCGCGGACGGTTCCGACGAGCACCGGATCCAGGCCAGGACCGGCCGCTGGTACGACGGCCGCTGGTGGCTGAACGACGTCTCGTTCCAACCCTACGACGCGGAAGGCAACCCGCAGGGCCCCCCGCGGTTTGAACTCCACCGCGAGATGACGGACTACAACGAGCTGCCCCGGGACTTCATCAACGAGATCAAGGATCCCGAGTTCCTGTCCTCGTGGGAGATCCTGACCTTCTTGCGGACGCACCGGCGCCTGTCCGGGGACACCGTCGCGCGAATCCGGGTCAACCTGCACCACCGGCTGGCCATGCCGTGGATGTGCCTGATCGTCACGCTGCTGGGCATCCCCTTCGGGGCCAAGAGCGGGCGGCACGGCGCGTTCCTGGGCATCGTGCTGGCGTTGAGCCTCTTCTTCGGCTACTACGTGTTCGTCAACCTGGGGCTGGCCTTCGGCAAGAAGCAGCTGATCGCGCCCTGGGTCGGCGGCTGGCTGCCCAACCTGCTGTTCCTCGGCGTGGGCCTGGTCCTGATCCACCGCATGCGGTAGACCGGCGTCAGGGCTCTTCGCCCCCCGGCGGTTCCTCGGGCGTATTCTGCTTGAGCGCCCAGGTCATGTCCTCGGCCCGCTCCCAGACCGACGTGCTGACGTAGATGGGACACCCCTGCTGCAGCGCCACGGCGATCGCGTCGCTCGGCCGCGAATCGATCTCGACGAGGTTGCGCCCTAGTTCGCCTTCCTGCAGGAGAAACAGCCGGGCGAAAAACGTGTCGTCCTTGAGGTCGTTCACAAGCACCTTCTGCGCCCGGACGCCGAGGCCGGCGAGGATGCTGCCGATCAGATCATGCGTCAGGGGGCGCGGCTTCTTGAGCTTGTGCATGAACATCGTGATCGCCGCCGCGACGCTGTGATCGACGAAGATGGCGATCACCTTGTCCCCGTGGCCCAGAAACACGCCGACCCCGCTCTGGGTGGGCAGCAGCCCCCGGACCTCGACCTGGATTTCCCCCGCCGGCATCGTCGGCGCCACTCCTTACATGTCCCGCGTGATGTAGATGACCAGGGCGAAGATCCCGATGATCATGCCCGCTGACAGAAACGTGTCCATGGTTTCATTCTACCGCGCCGGCCGGCCTTCGTACAGCCCCGCCGGCCGGCCTTCCCATTCGGGGTGGAACAGCAGGCTCGTCGCGCCTGCCATACAGCGGGGGCTACGACCCCGCTGAACCGCTGCCGCCGGACCCCTTAGGCCTTCCGTCCGGTCCGGACGCGGAACGCCAGCCCTTCCCCGCTCGGATCCGCGTCCGCGGTGACCCGATCGCCGTCCGACACGGCGCCCTTGAGGATCTCCGTGGCCAGGGCGTCCAGGATGCGCCGCTGGATCGCCCGCTTCAAGGGCCGCGCCCCGAACGCGGGGTCGTAGCCTTCGGCCGCCAGCACATCCGCCGCCGCGTCCGTCAGTTCCAGCGTAATATGCCGCTCCTCCAGGTTCTTCCGGACACGCGCCAGTTGAATCTCCACGATCCGCCGGATCTGCTCGCGGCCCAGGCTGTGGAAGATCACGATCTCGTCCACCCGGTTCAGGAACTCCGGCTTGAACTGCGCCCGCAACTCCTCGAAGACGCGGCCCTCCAGTTGCTCGTAGGCGGGGTCGCCGCTTTCGAGGTCGGGCTTCCGCTGCAACGCCTCGTGGATGGCCGGGCCCCCGATGTTGGAGGTCATGATGACCACCGCGTTCGTGAAATCCACCGTGCGGCCCTGCCCGTCGGTGAGCCGCCCGTCGTCGAGGATCTGCAGCAGGACGTTGAACACGTCCGGGTGCGCCTTCTCGATCTCGTCGAAGAGGACCACCGAGTACGGCTTGCGCCGGACGTGCTCGGTCAGATAGCCGCCCTCCTCGTAGCCCACGTAGCCCGGCGGCGCGCCGATCATCCGGCTGACCGTGTGCTTCTCCATGAACTCGGACATGTCCAGCCGGACCATCGCGTGCTCGTCGTCGAAGAGGAACTCCGCCAACGCGCGGGCCAGCTCGGTCTTTCCCACGCCTGTCGGGCCCAGAAAGATGAACGAGCCGATCGGCCGGTTCGGGTCCTGCAGGCCTGAGCGCGAACGCCGCACGGCGTTGGACACCGCCGCGACCGCCTCGTCCTGCCCGACGACCCGCTGCCGCAGCCGGTCCTCCATGTGCAGCAGCTTCGCCTTCTCCGTCTCCATCAGCCGGCTGACCGGGATGTGCGTCCAGTTCGAGACCACCTCGGCGATGTCCTCGGCGTCGACCTCCTCCTTCAGCATCCGCCGGTCCTTCTGCAGGTCCGCCAGCTTCTGCTGCGCGGCCTTGATCTGCGCCTCGATCTTCGGGACGCGCCCGTATAGGATCTCCGCCGCGCGGTCCAGCTGGCCGTTCCGCTTGGCGGCCTCCTCCTCGCCGCGCAGCAGGTCCAGGGCCTCGGTCAGCTTCCGGATCTCCCCGATATGCTCCCTCTCCTGCTGCCAGTGCAGCTTCATGCCCCGGCTCTTCTCCCGCTGCTCCGCCAGCTCCTTCTCCAGCGTCGCGAGCCGCTCGCGGGAGGACTCGTCCTTCTCCTGGCGCAGCGCCGCGCGTTCGATCTCCAGTTGCATGATCCGCCGCTCGACCTCGTCGATCTCCGTCGGCAGGCTGTCGATTTCCATGCGCAGCCGGCTGGCGGCCTCGTCCACGAGGTCGATCGCCTTGTCCGGCAGGAACCGGTCGCTGATGTAGCGGTGGGACAGCCGCGCCGCCGCCACGAGCGCCCCGTCCTGGATCCGCACGCCGTGGTGGACCTCGTAGCGCTCCCGCAGGCCGCGCAGGATCGCGATGGCGTCCTCCACCGTCGGCTCGTTCACCTGCACCGGCTGGAACCGCCGCTCCAGCGCGGCGTCCTTCTCGATGTACTTCCGGTACTCGTCCAGCGTGGTCGCGCCCACGCAGCGCAACTCGCCCCGCGCCAGCGGCGGCTTGATCATGTTCGACGCGTCCACCGCGCCCTCGGCGCGGCCGGCCCCGACCAGCGTGTGCAGTTCGTCGATGAACAGGATGATCCGCCCCTCGGCGCCGATCACCTCCTTGATGAAGGCCTTGAACCGGTCCTCGAACTCGCCCCGGTACTTCGCGCCGGCGATCATGGAGCCGAGGTCCAGCGAAACCACCTGCTTGTTCTTCAGGCCCTCCGGCACGTCGCCGGCGACGATCCGCTGCGCCAGGCCCTCGACGATCGCCGTCTTGCCGACGCCCGGCTCGCCGATGAGCACGGGATTGTTCTTCGTACGGCGCGACAGGACCTGGATCACGCGCCGGATTTCCGAGTCGCGGCCGATGACCGGGTCCAGCTTGCCCTGGCGCGCCGCCTCGGTCAGGTCGCGCCCGTACTTTTTCAGCGCCTCGTACTTGTCCTCGGGGGCCTGGTCGGTGACGCGCTGGTTTCCGCGGACGGCCTGCAGGGCCTTGAGCACGGCCTCCGGCGTCAGGCCGAGTTTTGTCGCCACGCGTGCGGTTTCGCTGTCCTTTTGCTGAAGGGCGGCCAGGAGCAGGTGTTCGCCACTGACGTATTCGTCCTTCATCTTTTCGGCGACCTGGAAGGCCGCGTCCAGGACCTGGCGCAGGCCGCGGGACAGGTACCGCTCCGCGCTGCCGCCCTCGACGCGAGGCCGCGCGGCCAGCGACTGTTCCAGGGCCTCGCGCAGCGGGCCGGCGGAAACCCCGATCCGCTCCAGCAGCGGACGGACGACGCCGTCCTCCTGCTCGACCAGAGCCAGCACCAGGTGGTCGGTATCCACCTCCGGCTGCCCGTATTCCCCGGCCAGCCGTTGGGCGCGCTGCAGCGCCTCCTGCGACTTGATGGTCAGACGATCCAGTTGCATAAATCTCGCTCCGCTGATTTGACCTCATGATTACGCGAAGCCGGCGACATTTCAATGCCGCAGGAAAGGGGATAAACCGGCGGCCTTCAGATCGGCTTCGGCTGCAGGGCCGCGATGCCGGTGCGGCTGTGGAAGTGGCAGAGGGCGATCGCCAGGGCGTCGGCGGCGTCCTCGGGCGGCAACTCGGCCAGGCCGAGGATGGAGGCGACCATGCGCCCGACCTGCTCCTTGCCCGCCGCGCCCGCGCCGGTCAGCCCCTGCTTCACGCGCCGCGGCGCGTATTCGTAGACCGGCACCCCGCGCAGGGCGCAGGCCGCGATCACCGCCCCGCGCACTTCTCCCAGGATCAAAGCCGTGCGGGCGTTCTTGAAGTAGAACCCGCCCTCCAGAGCGACGGCCTCGGGGCGATGGGCTTCGAGGAGTTCGTCCACCTTGCGTTGGATGGCGGCCAGGCATGCCGAGTGGGATCGCGAAGCCGGATTGCGAACGAGGCCGTACCCCAGGCTTCGAAACGAGCCGGCCTGCGACGCGACGATTCCGAAGCCCGTGGACCGCAGGGAGGCGTCTATGCCCAGCACCCGCATGGGCGGCCCCCTCTACTTGTCGAGCGACTCGAGAATCTCGGCGGGAATGTCCAGGTTGGAGTACACGTTCTGCACGTCATCGAGCTCCTCCAACTCCTCGATAAAGCGCATCAAAGCCGTCGCCTTGTCCTTCTGGGCCACGGACATCCAGTTCAACGGAAGCAGGGTGATCTCCGAGCTGGCGGCCGTGATACCGGCCTTGTTGATCGCCTCGGCCACGGCGGGATACTGCGCGGGCTCGGTGATGATCTCGAACTGGTCGCCCTCGCGGCGCATGTCCTCGGCGCCGGCCTCGAGGACCAGTTCCATGAGCTTGTCCTCGTCCACGCCCGCCGCGTCCACGAGGATCTGGCCCTTGCGCTGGAAGGTGCGCATCACCTGCCCCTGCCCCGCCAAGTTGGCGCCATGCAGGGTAAACGAGTGCCGGACTTCCGCGACCGTGCGGTTGCGGTTGTCGGTCAGGGCCTGGACGATGAGGGCCACGCCCCCGGCCGCAAACCCCTCGAACATGATCTCCTCCAGCTTCGCGCCCTGTAGTTCGCCCGTGCCGCGCTTGATGGCGCGATCGATGTTATCCGCCGGCATGTTGACGGCGCGCGCCTTCTGGATGAGCGTCCGCAGCGCCGGGTTGGAGGAGACATCCTTGCCCGAGGCCCCGACCACGATCATGATTTCCTTGGCGATCTTGCTGAAGACCTTGCCCTTCTTGGCGTCGGCGGCGCCCTTCTTGTGTTTGATATTGGCCCATTTGCTGTGACCGCTCATGGCAATCTCCCTTTCCGCTCCCTTATTCCTCTTCGGCCTTCTTGTTCTTCTGCGCCTCGGCGACGATCTTCTGCGCCACGTTCGACGGCACGATGTCGTACCGGGCGAACTCCATCTCGAAGGAACCGCGCCCGCCCGTGATGCTGCGGAGCTCGGAGCTGTAGCGGAACATTTCCGCCTGCGGCACCTCGGCGGTGATCACCTGCATGCCGTCCTCCGTGCCGATGCCCAGGATGCGCCCGCGCTTGTGGTTCATGTCACCGGTGATGTCGCCCATGTACTGGTCCGGCACCATGATCTTGACCGTGACGATGGGCTCCAGCAGGACGGCCCGCGCCTTGCTCATGCCGTCGCTGAACGCGCGCGCCGCGGCGATCTTGAAGGCGATTTCCGAGGAATCCACGTCGTGCGACGAGCCGTCGTAGATGCTGACCTTCGTCCCCGTCACGGGATAGCCCGCCACGGCGCCGCGGTTCATGCCCTCGAGGCAGCCCTTCTGGATGGCCGGGAGGAAATTGCGAGGGACGTTCGTGCCGACGAGCGCATCCTCGAACCAGTCCGTCTCGCCCGACTTCATCGGCTGAACCCGAAGATACACTTCGCCGTACTGACCCCGGCCGCCGGTCTGCTTCTTGTGCTTGTAGTGGCCTTCGCCCAGCGCGGTGACCGTCTCGCGGTACGGCACCTTGGGCGTGCTCAAGAGGATCTCCACGTTGTAGCGTTTCTTCATGCGCTGAAGGGTCGTGTCCAGGTGCAGATCGCCCATCCCGTAGAGGATCAGCTCTTTCGTCTCCACGTTGCGCTCGACCCGGATCGTCGGGTCCTCGTCCGCCACGCGGTGCAGGCCGGTGCTCAACTTGTCCTCGTCGCCCTGCGTCTTGGGCGCGACGGCGTAGGCCGCGGTAGGGTTCGGGAAGACGATCGGCGCCAGCTTGAAGCTCTTGCCCGTCGCGCACAGGACGTCATTGATGACCGTGGCTTTCAGCTTGGCCAGGGCGACGATTTCGCCGGCGCCCGCCTCCGCGACGGATTCCTGTTTCTTGCCGTTCAGCAGGTACAACGCGCCGATGCGCTCCTTCTGTTCCTTGGTGGCATTATAGATTTCGCTGTCGGACCGCAGCGTGCCGCCGAAGATCCGGACGATGGTCAACTGCCCCACGAACGGATCGTTTACCGCCTTCCAGACTTGCCCGACAAACGGCGCCTCGGCGGCGGGCGCGATCGGGTGGCCCTCGGCATCCTTGATTTCGCGGTCGGCCGGCGACGGGAAAAAGCGCACCAGGCCTTCCAGCAGCTCGACGATGCCCGCGTTCAGCTTCGGCAGCGCCACGAAGACCGGGATCAGCTTGCCCGTGGCAACGGCCTTGCGCAGGCCCGAGGCGATCTCGGCCGGGGAGAGCGTCTCGCCGCCGAGGTATTTCTCGATAAGCTGATCGTCGGTCTCCGCGGCCGCCTCGACCAGCGCGCTCTTCAAGGCTTCCAGATCGCCGCCGCCGGCCAGCACGTCGGCCACCGACTTCTTGTCCTTTCCGAGCACGGAGGCCGGGCGGCACCGGTCGCCCCACACCGCGCGCAGCGCGGACAGGGTGTCGTCGAAGCTGGTGTTCTCCTTGTCGAGGCCGGTGATCACGATGCCGCGCGGCAGCCCGAGCGTTTCGCAGCGCCGCCACGAACGGTTTGTGCCCACCTGGATGCCCGAGGCGGCGTCCACGACCACCAGGCCCGCGTCGGCCACGGCGGTTGCGGCCACGGTCTGTCCGTAGAAGTCGGCGTAACCCGGCGTATCGGTGATGACCAGATCGTACTTCCCGCCCTGCGCGGAGGCGTAGACGGCGTTGAAGGGCTTGGCCCAGATCGTGATCTTGCGGTCCTTTTCCTCGTCGCTCCAGTCGGCCACGCTCGTGCCTTCCGCCGGCGAACCGAGCCGGTCGTTGACGCCCAGCTTGAAGAGCATCGCGTCCAGCAGGCTCGTCTTGCCGGCCCCCGTGTGCCCGACCAGGACCACGTTCCGCACGTTACCGATTGCCAAGTCCTTCATAGCGCGTTCCTTTTACCGATTCGGGTTCAAAAAGCGGCCTCGCTGATTCCAAGGGACAGGCATTGATACACAAAAGAGCCAGGCTCCGCAATGGTTTTCACCAAGCCATGGTACCGGCGCGGGTGTAACCGCGCCCTCCCGGGATTTGCTGCGAAAAGAAGATTTACCGCGCGCCCGTCAGGTCCGGAAACTCCACACGAAGACAAGGAACAGGATCAGGAACAATCCGGCCGTAGCGAATTTCACGGCGGCCGCGCGGCGGTGCAGGAAGCGGATGAGCGCCTCGCTGCGCAGGCCGGCCATCGCCAGCGCAAACACCACGAAGAGCGGCGCGACGAACGCGGCGTTGTAGGCCAGCAGGTAGCCCATGGCCGCGAGGCGCTCCTCGCCGGTCTTGAGCATGAACAGGATCGTCGGCGCGTACACCTGCCCGGTGCAGGCCAGCTCGAGCACGGACACGACGAGGCCCGCCACGAACGCGGCGGCGACGAAGCGGGCGTGGCGCGCCCCCGCGCGGAGGACGCCGTGGATCCGGTCCTTAAGGAAGCCGGGCAGCTGCAGGGTCATCTCCACCATCCGCCCGCGCAGGCAGCGGAACCCGTCGCGCGCGCTCAACGCGGCGATCACCAGCGTGAACGCCGCCAGCAGCCCGTTGACCAGCCGGCTGAACCGCCGCAGGATCTCGAAGCGGGCCACGAGTTCCACCAGGCCCAGCCCCAGGACGTAGTACGCGAGAAACACGCCCGCGATGAAGGCGAGGCCGACCTGCGCGATCTCGCGCGGGGTCCGCCTCGTCACCTGGAGGTAGGACAGCAGGAAGATGATCGTCGCGAAGGCGCACGGGTTGAGGCCGTCCAGCAGGCCGGCCGCCGCGATCACGCCGAGCCGGATTTCCCGGTAGCGGCCGCCGATGGAGGCCGCCGCCTGCTCCAGCTCCTGCTCCGGCACGCGGCACCACTCGTCGTCGCCGCCGGCCGACCGGGCCAGGAGTTCGCCCAGGCGCGCGAAGGAAATGTCCTCCTTGATGCTGTAGCCCGCGCGGGCGAACAGGGCGGGCGTGACCAGCCGGATCCGGTCGGGGACGTTGAACCGTTCGCAGAGGGCCTCGTTGAGGCTCATCGCGCTCGTCTTGCGGATGTCGTGGACGTCCACCTGCAGGCCGGGGAAGACCTCGCGGAGCCTCGGGAGCATCGCCTTGACGTTCTCGCACTCCCGGCACCCGTAGCTGGTGAAGAACACCAGGCGCACGCCGGGCGGCGGGGCGCCTGCCGCGGCGCCTTCCGGCTCGGGCTCGAACGCGGCCTCCACGCGGCGGCCCTCGACGGCCAGGACCGGCAGATCCGCCGCCCGCACGGAGTCGCCGGTCTTCTTCTCGAAATGCCGCCGCACCTTCTCCTTTTCGGATTCGTTCTGGTCGCCGTCCTCCAGGTAGGGCAACAGCAGCGCGAACTCGCCGCCCAGGGCCAGGTAATTCTCCGCCAGGTACCGCCCGATACGCTCGGCCGCCGCGCGCCGGTCGGGCACCGCCTCCGCGGCGCGCACGACGTCCGCCAGGTCCACCGTCTGACGGTTGGACAGCAGGGCCAGCAGGCTCGCCAGCCGTACGCGCGGTTCGGGATCGGCGGCCAGCTTCCGCAGGGCGTCGAGTTCCGCGCCCTGTGGGCGGGGTTTCTGGTTCTGGCCGGACCAGTAATAATAGTCCTCCTCGAAATCGTCCCTGTCGAAATAGTGGACCCAGCGGGTCATGCTGCGCGTATAGGCTTGCGGGACCACCTCCCGGACAAACTCGGAGGGATCCTCCGCCGCCCCTTTCAGCACCTCCTTGAACGCCTTGATGTCGTTCTGCGCCAGGGCATGGTACGCCGCGCGCCGCACCCAGGGAGCGCTGTCCGCCAGCAGGGGCCGCAGCAGGGCCGTGTCGGCGGCCCGCCAGCTCTTGTGCAGCAGCAGGACGCCCAGCACGCGCAGGGGGGCGCGGTTCGTCGGCCCGATGAACCGCTGGGCGAAATCGCGGGCGATCCGGCGGCTCTCGGTCCGGCGCAGGGCGGATTCCACGCGGTATCCGAAGATATCCTTCGGGTGGAGGCGCGCGTCCGGCCGTTCCATGGCGGACAGCACCAAGTCCAGGCCCCGGCCGCCCCCGCGGTCGATCGCCGCGTACGCGGCGGCGACTCGAACGTTCGGCGACGGGTCGTTCACCAACTGCGCGAGGAGCGGCAGGTACTCCCCGCGCAGGCGCGGCCGCAGGCTCTGCGCGATGCGCATCCGCTCGTCCTCGGTGCGCTCCGCGAGCGAGCCCTGCAGGAAGGACGCCTGGTTCTCCCGCCCCATGGCGGCCAGCAGGATGGCCGCCGCGAATCGCGTCCGCCCGTCCCGGGACGGGTCCGCGTACGGGCGAATCGCTTCCTCCAGCGGGTCCGGCCCCGCGGCCATCCTCGCCGGCGGGGTCCGGGCCCGGCTCGGGCCCAGGCCGAAGGCCCCGAACACGTCCAGGACATCCACGACCTCCGTCGAGGCCTGCGGCTCCGGCGGCTCCGCCGCGGGCTTGAAGGCGGCAAACAAGTCCTCCAGCTCCTTGCTCTCCGCGACGGGCGCCGTTCCGGCCTCCGGAACGTCCAGGTCGAAGGACGCGGACTCGTTTGTCCAGTCGATCTGCTCCTCCTCTACCTCCATGGATTCCAGCGCGGCCAGCGCCTTCTCCGCCGGCCCTTCGCGCAGGATGTTGGCCAGGAGCTTGCGGTACACCGGGCTCGTCATCCCCTTGCCGCCGATCAGCCGGATCGCCGCGCAGGCCACGTCGAGATCGGCGTGCGCGGTCAGCGGGGCGACCAGGAACAGGTCCTTGGTCTCGCCGTCCTCGGCGATCGCATCGATCACGGGCAGCAGGACGTCCGCGCCGCGCCCCTCGAGCGCGGCCTTGAAGGAAAGCGGCAGCGTCATTTCCATCTGGAGCAGCGCCCGGACCACCGGCCCCTTCAGCTTGTCCTGCTCCAGGAACAGCTTCTCCAGCCGGCCGGCCGCCTTCCGGACGCCCAGCTCGGCCAGCGTCCCGATGGCCGCGAACCGGATGAACTCGTCGGGATCGTCCACGAGGGCGAGCACCGGATCCGAGAGCGAGCGGGCCGACATCTTGCCCGCCGCCTCCAGCGCCGCCGCGCGCACGCGCCACCGCGGATCGGCCAGGCACTGGCCGACCTGCTCCACCGCGGTTTGCGATTTCAGCCGGCCGAGGCTTTGCAGCGCGGCGATGACGAGATCCTCGTTCGGGTCCGACAGGTACAGGGTCAGCAGCGCCGCGCTCTTCTTGCCGGGCAGCGCCCCGAAGGCGCGGAGGACCGAGAAGATCACCTCCTGGTCCTTCTCCGTCTCGAGATGCCGCGCGAGCAGGTCCACCGCCTGCCGTGCGCCGCTCTTCACGAGGCTGTCCACGGCTGTCTCCCGCACGATCGGCTCCGGGTCCCGCAGGAACTCGGCCAGCACGGGCACGGCCGCGGCCCGGAAGTGCGGCAGGTCCTGGATCGCCTTCAGGCGCGCGTCCAGGTTGCCGAAGACCAGCCGGTGCGCGAGCGCCCGGACATCCACGCCGGCCGTGCCGGGCAGCGCCAGGACGTAGCGGACTTCCCGGATCCGGCCCCGCGCGCCCGCCGGCAGGTCGGGATGCCCGGCGAGGAACGCCGCCACGGCGTCCGCCGTCCCGGGCCCGCCCTGCTCGAGCAGGCGCATGGCGCGCAGGGCCCGGTCGCGATGCTCGGACACGAGGTCCTCGAGGCACGCCCGGATCTCGTCGGCGGACAGCGCCGCGTACAGCTTCTCCACCGCGCCCCCGGCCCCGGAAGCCCATTCCTTCCAGCGCTGGAGCGCCTCGACGTTCCCGCCGGGCGGCTGCCAGGGATCGAAGCCGAACGACTGGCCCGCCAGCTCCTCCAGCAGCTCCAGGGCACCGAGACGGACGGACAGTTTCGGATCCTCCAGCAGGGCGACCAACCGCACCGCGGGGAACGGCTTCACGGCGAACACCCGCTCGCGCAGGTCCTTTCGCTTCGCGGGCTCGCCCATCCCGGCGAGTATCCTCGGCCACAGCTCGTCCGGGACCTGCTTGCGGTCCAGCGCCACGATCATTTCCTGGTAGCCCGTGTCCTGCGCCGCCATGAACTCCGGGTTCAGTTCCCCCCGCAGCAGGGCGCAGAGTTCCGGCGCGGACACGTAACCGGATACCCCGTTGCGGACCTGCCCGTCGGAGGACAGAATCAGCACCGTAGGCACGCCGCGCAACCCGTACTGCTGCGCGGTCAGCGGATCGTCCATCACGTCGATCTCGACGAGGGCGTAGTGTTTCAGCAGGTTCCTCGTCTCGGGGTCGTCCAGCGTCTCCGTTTTCAGGCGCTGGCACCAACCGCACCCCGGCGACGAAAACACCGCCAGCACCGGCCGGTACTCCGCCTCGGCCCGGCTCAATGCCGTCCGCAGGTCGCGGTGCCACACGAGGGCCACCTCGCCGGTGGCCGCCGCCGGGATGTCCCCCGCCGGCGACTGCGCCTGGCACAGCCCCGCGGCCAGGAAAACGGCAATATGTAACAAATTGCATATCCTCTTCGCTCCAATTGTCAGACCCCCGCCAGCTTGTCTGGCGGGTGAATCAGTTTGGCGGCTGCGAATGCCGCGGAAGGCGAAATATGGACGTGGCCGCGCCAGCCGCCAAACTGATACCAATTCCGAGTGAAGGCGGGTAGATTTCGGGCTCGCAGGAGCTCGCCCCTCCATGATTCCTGCAACTGGAGGGCGGAGCTCTGCGACGCCGTTCGTACCGCCTCTCACCCGTACATGGTATGATTCACCCGCGGCGCAAGGCCGCAGGGGTCTTCTGCTGGAGCAACGAGGATACGCAGTATGTAACAATTTAGAGTTCAAGATGTTAATACATCAGCGCGTAAACGAGGATGTTGACGTTCACCTGGAGCGAATTCTCGATCTCGTTGCCGCCGCAACAGCAGCAGCCCTCGGTGTGGGCCGTGTCGTTCAGCCCGTGCGGCGAGTAGATGGCCACCAGCTTGCCGTCGGACTCGATCCCCTCGAGCCGCGCATCGGGCGCGGCGTGGTGAAGCTTGAGCTTCTCGATGGCGTGGACCGTGCGGAAGACGGGATGATCCATCTCGATCTTCTTCAGGTTGTCGTCGCCGAACATCGTCTTCATCTCCCGGCGGAAGGCGCGGTCCCAGTCCTTGTTCGAACAGCCGGCCGACGCGAGGAGGAAGCCGCCGCTCTGGAGGTACTTCTTCAGGTTCTCGCGCTCCTTCGCCGTGAAGTGGAAATCCGCCTCGCCGGTCATCATGACGAAGGGGTAGTTGAACAGGTCGTCGGCCGCGAGCTTGACGCTCTTGAAGCGGCGCTCCGTGGCGATGGCCGTGTCGCGCTGGACCGCGCTCAAGAACTCGTCGCTGAAGCACCGCGAGGTGTGGGCGCCGCCGTAGATGAGGTTGGCGCACTGCACCACGCCCTCCTTGGCTGGCGCCGCCAGCGCGGCGGCGGCCCAGAGGATGACGATAACCTTTTTCATGATCAGGGATCTCCCGTGCTGAAATATTTCTTCACCGCTTCGCGGTACGACTCGGGCACGTTCTCCAGCGGCATGCTGTCCGCCGCGACGGGCCCCGCCGCCGGGGCGGCCATCCGGTCGGTGGCCCCGTCGCCGATCCGGTGGCCGCCGGGATCCTGGCCCCGGCCGAGACCGGTTCCCCCGGCCGGCGCCGACCGGAACGCCCGCCGCTCGGGGCCATAGACCCGAAGGTTGAGCGGCGACTGGCCGCCCATCCAGTACCCGTCGCTGCGGTCGCCGCCCCCGTATAGTCCGAAGCCGGCCGGCCCCCCGCCCCGCCCTTCGCCGGGCAGGTCGCCCGCCCCGCTGCAGATCTTCATGGTGATGGCGGCCATCATCTGCTCGAGCGTCGAGCGCATCTGTTCGCGCACGTCGAACCGGAGTTCGCCGCGGCACAGGCCGCCGAAACACGAGCCGGAGTCCGGCCCGGCCAGCTCCTGCATCTTTTCCAGCGCGAGCCGGGCCTGCCGGTGCGCCTCCGGCCCGTCCTCCGCCCGCGCCTCCTGCTCCGCGCTCGCCATGGTCGGAACAATCAGCAATGAGCCGGCCTTCTCGACGAACTCCTCCATGTCAGTCGTGAGCCGGCTGTAATCGACCTTCAACTGCGAGGCCTGCCGGTCGATGGTTTCGAGCAAATCGGTCAGTTCTTCCCGAATATCCGCCTGCCGCTGCTCCAGGTCGGGCAGCAGCCGGCGGTCCTCCTTCCGGAACGCGCCCTCGAACCGGGCGAACCTCCGCACGAGGGCTTCCTGCTCGTTCATCAGCCGCGCGTAGCGGGCGGCGCTCTCCATGATCTCCGCCAGCAGCGCGACCTCCTCGGCGTCCCGCGCCTCCTGCTCGAGGCGCTCGCCGCCGGCGGCGTAGTCCTCCAAGAACTGGTCCACCTTCTCCTTGAGCCCCTCGTGCGGCGCTGAACTGGACGCCAGCATGGCTTCCGCCTGTTTCATCTTTTCGCTCATGCCGGCGGCGGCCTGCTGCAACTGCTTCTCCATGTCGTAGGCCGGGAAATCCTTCGCGATGTCGTCGAACAGCTTCGCCGCCCGCTCCGCGCTGCGGCGCGCCTTCTCCCGGGCCCGCTCCACGGCCTCGGCGTCCGGCTCGGAGCGGCCCAGTTCCTCGCTCAACGCCTTGAGGTCCTCCTGCAAGGCCTTGAATTCCTTTTGCAGGAGCTGGTACCGGGCCGCGAACTCCTCCGCCGATTCCTGCACGCGGAGCATGAGGGCGTATTCCTCCTCGGAGATGATCTGCACGCGGGCGACCTCGGACGCGGAGAGCCCGGCGAGGCTCGGGTTGCTGTCCAGGGCCTCGAGGTAAATCTCGAGGACCTGGCCCGCCTCGACGCCGAGCTTCGGGAGTTCCAGTTCGCCCGTGTACTCGAAGCGCGCGCCCGGCTCGTCCGGCCCGACCTCCCGCAACCGGTCCCGGTATCCGACCAGCGCGCGCGCCAGGTCGACCCGCCGCAGCCCGAGATCGTCGTCCGCGCGCCCCTCCACCGGCACGACGATGCCGGGCGTGGCCAGGGAGAACGGCGGCGGCGAGTTCAGCGTCACGGCGGGCGGCTCGTCCGGCACGACGCGCTGGGCCACAATGAACGGCGTCTCGTTCGGCGTGCCCCGGACGTCGCGGATCGTGATCTCGGCCGACGCCGGGGCGTCGAGCGTCCAGGCGAAGCGGACGCTGTGCTCGCCGGTTTTCTCCCCGGGGATGGCCGGGACGGTCGCGTCCCCGTTTTCCGGACGAAGCAGGAGCCGGCCGTCGAGCAGCGGCCGGTTGCTGGTCAGCGTCAGTTCGACACGCGAGCCCTTGAGCCCGGCGAGGGCCTCGCTGCCGAGGAAGAACCGGCGGGCCGGCAGGCCGCTGTAGGCCGGCGGGATCAGTTGCACCTCGGCGGCCGCGATGCGCGGCTCGAGCCGCACGTCCACCGCGTGCCACCGGCTGCGCGCCCGGCCCACGGTAAAGCAGAATTCGACGGGCTCGATCACGCCCTCGAGCCGCTGGGCGAACCGCGTGGCGCTCTCCTGGAAACAGGCGGCGCGGTGGACCCGCCCCCCGGCGCGCGTCAGGAACCCCACCTCGCCGCCGAGTTCCCGGCCGCCGATCTCCGCCTGCACAGCCAGGTCGTGCCCGTAGAGGACGACCGGCTGCTCCGGCGTGACGCGGAAGGTGTAGCGGCTGTAGGGCGGCACGTCCCGGCCGGGCAGGAACAGGCGGGCGAGGATGACGCGGGCGGCCTCCCGGTTGACGAGCAGCGACAACGCGACGACTACCGCGCAAGTGAGCAGCCGGCGGCCCGCGCGCCGGAGTTCCGCGCGCGGCAGGACATCGCGGCGACGCAGCCGGGCCGCCTTATCCGCCGCGCGCCCGATGGCGCGCGCCGTGAGGAACGCCTTCAATTCGGGCTCGGGGTCCGGCCGGCTCGCGAGCCAGGCCTCGAGCTCGTGGGCGCTCAAGACCGTGTGGCGGCGGTCGCCCAGCAGGCGGTCCGCCCGCGCGGCCATGTCCCGCGGAGTCAGCGCCGCCGCGCGAACCCAGCGGCCGACGACGAAGACCGCCAGCCCCGCAAGGAGGATCGCGTTCAGGCCGACCCGCACCGGCGTGTCCAGGGCCAGGAAGAAGTCGAGGAGAAAGCAGCCCAGCAGGAGCGCGAGCGCCCAGGACAGCGCCCGGACCAGCGAGAGCAGGACCAGCCCCGCCCGCCACCAGCGCAGGTGTCCGGCCAGCCGTCGCTCCAGTTCCGACTTGGGATGCGCGCGCGTCACAGCAGCCCGTTCCTCCGTCGCACGAACCATTCCGCGGCAAAACACAGGGCCGTGAGCAGAAGGAACCAGCCCCGGTCCCACGCCGGCTGCCAGGTCGCCCGGCTGACGTCCGTCGCCCGCTCGCCCGCGTCCAGGCGGGCCAGCACGGCGGCCACCGTCTCCGGCGTGACCGGTTCCCCGCCCGAGGCCTCCGCGAGTTCGCGCAGGAAGGCGGGATCCGCGCTGACGTTATCCTCCTCGCGCGGCGCGGCCCGCACTTCCAGCGCCTCGTACAGGTCGCCTTCCGTCCCCTCCGCCGCCGGGTCGTGCAGCGCGAGCCGGTACGTCCCGGGCGCTTCCAGGGAGAAGACGGTTTCCCAGCGGCCGGGCTCGTCCGGGACCGGCGCGGGATGCAGCGTGCGCACGAGTTCCCCGCCGAGCCGCACGAGGATTTCCGGCGCGGGGGCGCCGGGATCGGCCTGCCGCCGGCTTACGCGAAGCCGCACGGGTTCGCCGGACCCGGCCGCCCGGGTGTTCAGCCCGAGGGCGTACTGCGCGCCGGGCAGGAACTCGGAGAACGTGGCCGCCCACTGGACCAGTTGCGACCAGAACTCCTGGTACATGTTGCCCGCGTCCTTCACCGACGGGAAGAAATCCCACTGCCACAGGCCGTCCGCGTTGACCGCCACGATCATGCCCTTGCCGAAGCGGCGGCGGACGACGACCGGGAACACCTGCTCCTGCCCGCCCAGTTCGCCGCGCCCCTCGACCAGCACGTCGCTGAACGCCTTCAGCCGCCGGACCCGCTGCGCGAACCCGAGGGGCGGCAGCCGGCCCCACACGGGATCGTCCGGCCCGGGCAGCATGTCGCCGAACAGGCCGGCCTTCTCGCCGGCCCCGGTCGGCCGGACCGCGAACGGGCTGGCGAAACGCTCCCCCCACTCCATCGGCTCGAGCGCCTCCAGTTCCGGGAACACGCCGCTGTACGGCTTGCCCCGCGCGAAGAGGACGCCCCCGCCGCGGTCGCGCGTGAAATCGCGCAGGAGCCGGACACGTTCCGGGGTCAGGAAGTATTCCGCGCCCTTGCCGAAGATCACGATGTCGTACGCGTCGAGCTCCGCCGCGGTGTCCGGAAACACGGACCCGGTGATTTGCGCGGCGTCCGCGAGGTCGGTCTCGACCCGGAAGAAACGGTCGGCTGACAGACGGTACACCGAGACGACCTCCACGTTAGGCTGCCGGCGCAGCAGTTGCGCGATGAACTTGCTGTCCCAGTACGGCACGCCCTCGACCATCAGGACGCGGATGCGGCCGTCCAGCGCGGCGAGGCCGATGCGGGCCTCGTTGTTCTGGAGGGATCCTTCGCCCTCCCACGGGGCGACCTCGACGCGGTAGTCGCGGTAGCCGCGTTCGTCCGGGGTGACCGCGAAGAAGACCGTGGTCTCGCCGTCGCCTTCGAAGGAGAGCGTCTGTTCCTCGAGCACGGCGCCCGCGCCGTCCCGGAGCCGCGCGACGGGGCGGATCCGGCCCAGGCCGGACGACCGGACGCGGGCGGCGAGGCGCGTCCGCTGCCCCTTGAAGCTCACGTACTGGCGGCGCAGCGGCTCGACGGCGATGTCCTTGCGCGCGACCTCGCCGCCCAGGACCAGCGGGAACACCGGCGCGTCCTGCGAGCGCGCCCGGAGCGCGGCGTCCGACGGTCCGGACGCCGCGACCTGCCGCCCATCGGAAAGGAGCAGGATGCCGACCAGCCGCCGGCTCCCGGCCCGGGAAAGGTTCAGTACGCCCTCGATGGCGCGCGGGATATCCGTCGATTCACCGTCCGCGTTCAAGGCGTTGAGGTCCGGCGCGCGGACGGGCTGCGCCTGGTCCGCGAAGGCATAAAAGCGGATGCGTTCCGAACCGGCCGGAAGTTCCGCGCATTTCCTCGCGAGGTCCCGCGCGGCGTCCCAGCGCGAGGCCTCGCCGGCGTCGCGCGTCGCCATGCTGGCGCTGCGGTCGAGGAGGACGGCCAGTTCGGTCTCCTGCTCCCGCGCATGCTCGACCCAGCGGCCGGGGTTCAGGGCGATCACGGCCAGGCAGGCCAGGCCGCCGATCCGCAGGCCGGCCAGGGCCAGGCGGACGGGGCGGCGGCACTTCGCGGAGGCGCGCCACGAGAGGAAACCCGCGCCGGCCATCAGCAGGCCGGCCCACAGCACGACGTATTCCGCTGGAAGGAGGGGGTTCATGTCCGCTCCACCCAGTATTGCGCGGCGCCTTCCAGCAGGGCCCAGCCCAGGGCCAGCGCAAGGAGGTACGGCCACAGGGGCAGCCCGTCGCGCAACTGCCGGGCCTGCCGCCCCGCCGCCAGCGCTAGTTCGCCCTGCTGCTCGACCTCGTTCATGGACATCGTGCGCAGGTCCGACTCGATCGGCGGGAAGTTGACCGCCGTGAGCTGCTGCGGCTGGCCCTCGTGCCTCCAGGTGAACAGGCCGACGCGGGCCGCCCGCTCGGACACCATCCGCGTTCCGCCGGATTCGCGCAGCGCGCGGAGCGGGTGCGCCGCGCCCGATTCATCCTGGAGCGTCACGTCCGACGCCAGCACCTCGCGGTCCACGAGCCACTCCAGTTGGCCACCGGGCGCAGCCGACAGGCCCCGGGGCTCTCCGAGCGCGCGGCTCGACAGCAGCAGTTCGCCGAGAAACGGCACGAACTCCACGCGCCCCGCCCAATCGCTGAACCCGGGATCGAGCGGCATCGTCCACACATATAACGTTCCGCCGCGGCGATACCGCACGAGCGCCGGCCAGCCGTCGTCGTACTCCAGCAGGACCTCGCCGCCGGCCGCGGCGCCGTCCGGCAGCCGCCACCGGGCGCCGAACCTTCCGCCCGCCGGATCGCCGTACTCGCCGCCGGCGAACAGCCGGAAGACCCGGTCCTCCTTCGCGGCGATCCGGGTTCCCTGCGGCGCGGACAAGGGTTCCCACGCGGCCTCCCCGGTGACCGCCGACGCTTCGATCCCCGCGACGGACAGCAACCGGCCGATGGGCGCGTCGGGCGCGGGAGTCCAGACCAGCGTGGCGCCCCGGGCCAGCCTTTCCGCGAGGGCTTCCGACCCCGCCCCGTCCCAGCCGGCGAGCAGGAAAACGTCGTACTCCGCGGCGCCGTTTAGGCGGCCCGGATCCTCCGGCTCGATCCGCGCCCAGGGCAACGCGTCGAGCGCGCGGAACCAGTACCGGCCCTCGGCGGTGTTCGTGCCGGAGACCGCCACGGCGAGGCCGTCGGACACCCGGACCACCGCCCAGCGGCGGTCGTCCGCCGGGAACCGGTCCTCGTTCAGCGAGGCCGTCACGGCGTGGAGGCCCGGCTCCGCGAACCGGTGCCGGAAGGACACGGTCGTGCGGTCCCAGGCCGGGATCATGACCTCCAGCGAGCGCCGGCTCTCCCCCGCCTCGAAATACACGGTCTGCTGGCGGGGCCGTTCGGAGTAATTGACGACCTCGGCGTGAATCGTGACCTCCTCGCCCTTCAGGGGCGACGGCGGATCCACGGCGAGGGCGGAGAGGGCGCTGTTGTCGCCGTCGCCCTGGGCCACGCGGAGGTACACCAGCCGGATGGAATCCGGGACGGCCACTTCCGCCTTGTCCCACACCGCGCGCTGGAAATCGGAGATCACGTAGATCTCGCTCCGGCCGTCGAGGCGCTCGAGCATGGAGACCGCGAGCTTCACGGCGCCGGCGAGGTCGCCCTCCTCCTGCCGGACTTCCGCCCGGCTCAACGCCGCGCGGAGGTAGCCCATGTTCAGGCCCGCTTCCGGAAACACCGGGTCGGGCTCCGCGTCGAGCCAGACCACGTTGGCGCGGTCGGAGGCCGTCAACCCGGACAGGACCTCCGAGGCCTCGGCGCAGGCGGCGGCGAAGCGCGTGCGCCCGCCCTCGAGGCAGCCCATGGAGGCCGTGGCGTCCACGACCAGCACGACGTTCTTCCGCGCCAGCGGGCCCGCCAGCGCCCGCCGCGCGAAGAAGAGCGGCCGCAGGAACAGCAGCAGGAGGGTCGCGAACAGGGCGGTGCGCAGCAGGAGCAGCAGCCAGTCCTGCGGCCGCTTGACGCGGAGGGTCGTGCGCAGGATGCGCAGGATGAACTCGATCGAGCTGAACCGGTAGACCGGGGGCTTGCTTCGCGCGAACAGGTGCAGCAGCAGCGGCACGGCGATCAGCGCCGCGAGCGGCCACAGCATCCCGTTGAGGAAAACCAGGCTCATGTGGTCAGCCGGTCGAACAGGTTGAAGTAGTGCGTATCCGTCCGCGCCACGACGTAGTCCACCTTGCGGCGCACGGACAGCTCGCGCAGGCCGGCAACGTGGGCGCGCATGGCCTCGGCGTACGGCCTCGCCAGGTTCTCCGTGTGCGCGATCACGCGCCGGCCGGTTTCCATGTCCAGGAAATGCAGCAGGCCGCGCCGCTCGATCTCCAGTTCCTCGGGCGCGAGGACATGGAAAAGGTGGATCTTGAACCCGCGGTGCAGGTACGGGTTCAGCGCGGAGAAGATCTCCGCGGGCTCGTCGAAGAAGTCGGAGATCACGATCAGCGTGCCGCGCCGCTTGAGCAGCGGGTAGGAGCGCCGCAGGGCGGCCGCGACGGAGGTGCGGTTCCCGGGCCGGTTCTCCTCCAGCGCGACCATCAGGTTCTTCAGGTGCCGGCCCGTGCTGCCGGGCGGGAAGAACCGGCGGATGCCGTCGTCGAAGAGCTGGAGCGAGACGCGGTCGTTGTTGCGCACGACGAGGTAACAGAGGGCGGCGGTGAAGAACGACGCGAACTCCAGCTTCGAGAGCCCGCGGCCGAACCCCATCGAGGCGCTGCTGTCGAGGAAGACGTGGCACTCCATGTCCGTCTCCTGCTCGTACGTGCGCAGGTAATACCGGTCCGTGCGCCCGAAGACCCGCCAGTCCACGAGCGCGGGGTCGTCGCCCGGAACGTACTGCCGGTAGTCCCGGAACTCGATGGACGAGCCGCGCGCCCGCGAGCGGTGGCGCCCCGCGAGGTAGCCCTCCACGAGCGCCCGCGGGGCGAACTCGTAGCCCGCGAGCTTCCGGATATCCTCCGGCTTCAGGTACTTGAAGCGCAGGTCGCCCACTACGGATTCTCCCGCAGCCGGGCGACACCGGCGGCCCGGCTATTGGAGGGCGGAGCTCCGCGACGCCGAAGAAGCGGGCTCGCGGAGCTCGCCCCTCCAGTGCAGGCCCCTGAAAGGCAAAGCTTCATCCGACGGTTTCCAGGAGATGGTCCACGATCTGCTCGACGCTGATCCCCTCGCCCGTGGCGTTGTAGTTGGGGATGACGCGGTGCCGGAGCACCGGCTTGGCCACCTGGCGGACTTCCTCGACCGACGCGGCCGGCTGGCCCCGCAGCAGGGCCAGCGCCTTGGACGCGAGGGTAAGGTTCTGCGACGCGCGCGGCCCGGCCCCCCACTCCACGTACTGGCGGATGAACGGGTCCGCCGGCTCGCGGGCCGGCCGCGTCGCGGTGACCAGCTTCAGGATGTAGTCCAGCACGTTGTCCGGGACGGGCACATCGAGGACGGCATCCTGGAGTTCGATCACCTTCTCGGCGCCGAGCAGGCTTTGCACGGCGGGCCTCTCCCGGCCGGTGGTCCGCAGGATGATCTGCCGCTCTTCCTCGGGCGTCGGGTAGTCGATCAGCAGGTTGAAGAAGAAGCGGTCGAGCTGGGCCTCGGGCAGCGGGTAGGTGCCCTCGTGCTCGATCGGGTTCTGCGTGGCGTACACGATGAACGGCTCCGCCAGCGGCATGGTGCGGCCCGCGACGGTGACCTGCTTCTCCTGCATCGCCTCCAGCAGCGCCGCCTGGGTCTTCGGCGGCGTCCGGTTGATCTCGTCCGCCAGGATCAGGTTCGCGAAGATCGGGCCGGCCGTGAACTCGAACTTGCGCCGCGCGGCGCCGGCCTCCTCCTGCAGGATCTCGCTGCCGATGATGTCCATCGGCATGAGGTCCGGCGTGAACTGGATGCGGTGGAACTTGAGCCCGAGCAACTGGCCCAGCGTGCTCACCAGCAGGGTCTTCGCCAGCCCCGGCACGCCCACGATCAGGCAGTGCCCCCGGCACAGCAGGGCCACGAGCATCTGCTCCACGATCGCCTGCTGGCCGACGATGACCCGGGCCACGCCTTCCCGCAGGGACGCCACCGCCTCCTGCACCTTCCGCCATTTTTCCTGTCCGATGTCCGTCATGCTGACCTCGCTGGTTGACCGACCTTGTTCACAAATCCGACTCCGGCGTCTCTTTCTCCGCCGGCGCGCCCATGAAACGCACCTGCCCCCCGGAGCAGACGTCCGCCCCCTCGCGCAGCGCGCCCTCCAGTTGCTCCCAGAAATCGGCCTGGGTTTTCGCCATCCGGTCCTCGTCGTATTCCTCGTCCTCCGACTCGCCGTCCGGGCTTTCTTCCGTGCTCTTCGCCGGCCACGCCGCGTGCCCGTATTCGCGGCTTAACTGAAACAGGGCGGCCACGGAGGATTCCGACCCGCCGGGGATCATGCGGCGCATGCGATCGGGTTCCCCTCGCCGGATCACGATCACCACGCCCCCCAGCAGGGGCTCCTGGACGAATTGCACCGACTGCGGGACGCCCGCTTCGACGGACGCCCGGGTCTCCTCCAGGGCGCGCCGCGCCAGTTCGATGCCGAACGGCTTGCCGATCGACGCCTTCCACGCCTTGGCGGCTTCCTCGTCCAGGCCGGTGGCCCGGACATCCCGGACCAGGAGCGACGCCGGGCGCAGCCGGTCGTTAAGGGCATCGTCCTCCTCCGCCAGGTCCGCCAGCGCCAGCAGTTCGTTCAGGGTCAGGCCCTTGAGCTTCCGGGGCACGTCCCCCGGCGCGCCCATGGAGAAGATCGCGCCCAGTTCGCTCTTCCGCTCCGCGCTCACGTGGTCCGCCGACGGCAACCCGGGCAACTCGCTCTTCCCCTCCAGCCGCGCCTCGGCGCGCTTCCGCATGATCTCGCCGGCGCGCGGCCCGAGTTCGCGGGCTGACCCGCCTTCCGGCATCCCTTCGCCGTACAGGATTTCTATGGCATAGGCCGCCGTGTCGCCCACGGTGCCGCCGGCGCCCCCGACGCCTTCCTCGGCGGGCCGCGCGTCGGCCAGGACGGCGCGCCACAGGTCGGCGTGATCGGCGACCTTGAACCGGACCTCCTCGTCCGCGTCCTCGCTGCGCCCGCTCATCTGCCGGAAGAAGGCCGGGCGGCTCATCATCATGGTCATCCCCAGCAGCTCGGCCGCGATCTCCCCGTCCTTCGCCTTGGGCGCCGCCCGGAGCAGGGCGCCGAGGGCGTCGGCCGGCTTTTCCTGCGCCAGGCGATGCCACAGCAGGCTGGTCTCCGGGGCGTTCGTGTCCCCGCCGGCCACTTTCTCCAGGATCTCATCCAACGGTTCCGCCGAAACCATCTGCCGGAGGTTCTTGAGAAACCGATCCATCTGTTCGTCCGCCCGCTCGTCGAGGATCACCATCCCGCCTTCTTCCTTCCCGCGGGCGCGGACCCTCGCCTCGTATTGCTCGACGAACGGCTTCGCCGCGGCCCCGCGCTTGCCGGCGTACTGGGACACGAGGCTCATGCCCATCATGACGTTCTCCGCGTCCGCGAGTTCCAGCAGGTGCTTCTCCACGGCCTGGAAGTCCGACTCCGTGCCCTGCTCCACGAGATACTGCATGGCCGCGCTTTTCTGGTCGTCGCCGCCCTCGGCCAGGTACAGGCGCGCCAGTTCGGCGGGCGATTTGTCCTTGTGCGCGGCATACCACGCCCGGACCTCTTCGTAGAGCTCCTCCTTGTCCAACTCGTCCGCGCCGTGCCGGCGGCGGGCGCCCGTGATGGGCAGGGGCTGAAGCCAGCGGGCGGCGAGGTCGCTGCGCGCGGCGGGCCGCCGCATGGTGGCATACTGCCTCGCCACTTCCTCGTCGGACAGGCCGGCCAAACTCCGGGAATCAATCGAATAGTGCATGGAACCGGGATTGAGGCGGCGCGTGTCGATGCGCAGGAGGTAGTCGTCCTTCAGCATCGCGAGCAGCAGGGGCACCGCCGCCACGCCCCGCGCGCGAAGCCGCGCGAGGGGGTGGTCGGCCTGGCCGGAGCCGGACAGCGGGAACACGAAAAAGTCGCGATAACCGCTGGAGGTGGCGTCCAGGTCCACGAAAGGCCCCGCCTCCGCGAGTTCGTCGGCCAGCTTGCGATCCTCGTCCGTGAGGCCCTCGCCGGCGAGGGGGGGCGGCGTCGGCTGCTCCAGCCGTTTTTGAACCGCCTCGCCGACCCTCTTCACCGCCCGCCCGTAGTCCCAGCCCGCGGGGAACCGGGCCAGCAGGTCGTTTACATCCTTCTGGTACGCCGCCCAGTCCCCGCCCGCGGCGAAGCGGTCGCACGCCTCGTCATACTGGGCGCTCGCGAGCACGCTCAAGGCCTCGACCAGAACCTTGCGGTAGTCGCCCGAGTGCTCGAACAGCAGGTCGGCGATGCGGTTCGCCTCGCGGACATAGCCCCGGGCGTGGTAGTGAATCGCGATCAGCAGGAATTTCCCGTACCCGTTCTGGCGGAAGGTCCAATCGTGCTGCTGCCGATTCTCGATTTTCTCCTCGAGAAATTGGACCGTCTTCGCCACGTCCTTCTCCAGGTCCGCCTTGGTCCACTGGCCCATGAACTGGTTGCCCTCGCCCATCAGCAGGCGCCGGGGATCCGCCCGCCCCCCGTCATCCTTCGCCAGCCGCCGGCTGGTCTTCTGGAAATCGTGGACTTCGCAGACTCGGCAGGGATTTACTACGAAGCGCCCGCTATCCTCGGCCTCCTCCAGGAGCCAGGCATTGCCCTCCAGCGGCAGTTCGTGCAGGCGTATGAGCGACAGCATGAGCCCATGGCTGTACACGTCCAGCTTGACGTACTTCGCGTCGCGGACGTTCGGGAGGCCCATCGCGTAGTACTTTGCGAAGCCCTGACTGTAATCGTTCGCGGCGGGGGCCGCCGCATTCGTGGCCGCCTCATCGGCCCGGACGGCAGGGAACGCGAACAAGGCGGCCAGAACGAATACACCATGAACGAGCCGCGACCGCGCTGCACATTTCGCCAGGATCATGTGTCCTCCGATGACGGCCGCCCCCCTGCCCCGGTTATGGGATCGCTTCCTCTGACCGCCCGAAGCGGACCCCTGTTCAATCCGTCCTCTTACGGGCCTCGGCGGTCAAGCGGGCCCCATCCTAGTACACGGGCCCCTTCCTGGGAAGCACCTTGCCTCCGGGCCCTTCATGGGGGTACTACGCCGGCGGAAGAGAAAATCGGCAATATTTTTTAAAAAAGTTCATGTCCATTATGAACGGTAAAGCGTATTACGTGTATAGTGCGGCAAGATACCATGTTCAAGCGAACCATGCGATGGGGGCTGGGCGTGCTGATGCTGGCCGCGTCCGCGCGGGCCCAGTCTTCGCGGCCCGGTTGGGGCGCGACGCCGTACGCCGGGGGCGTGACGTTCCGGGTCTGGGCGCCGCACGCGACGAACCTGACCGTCGCCGGCGAGTTCAACGGCTGGAGCACGACCTCCCGCCCGCTCACGCTCGAAAGCGCGACCACGGGCGTGTGGTCCGCGGACGTGTCCGGCGCGGTGACCGGCCAGAACTACAAGTTCCTGGTCAACACGCCGACGACCTACAAGACCGACCCGCGCAGCCGGCGCGTCAACGCGGGGGACAACAACAATTCCGTCATCACCGCCCCGAGCAACTTCAACTGGCAGGGCAACGCGTACAGCCTCACGAACTCGCGCGACCTCGTGCTCTACGAGGCGCACGCCGGCACCTTCAACGGGCCGCCGGGCACGTTCTCGACGTTCACCGGCCGGCTCGACCACCTGCGCGACCTCGGCGTGAGCGGGATCGAGCTGATGCCCGTCAACGAGTTCCCGTCGTCCACGAGCTGGGGCTACAACCCGGGCTACCCGTTCTCCGTCGAGTACAACTACGGCACCCCGGACGCGCTCAAGCAGCTCGTGCTCCAGTGCCACCAGGGCGGCCTCGCGGTCCTGCTGGACGTGGTCCATAACCACTGGGACGCCGACTCGTCGCTGTGGCGGTTCGACGGCTGGGACCCGGACGGCGTCCACGGCGGCCAGTACTTCTACAACACGGATCCCTACGCGACGACGCCCTGGGGCCCGCGGCCGGACTACAGCAACGCCCAGGTCTGCGCGGCGATCTTCGACACGTTCCGGATGTGGAAGAACGAGTACCGCATGGACGGCTTCCGCTGGGACGCCCCATACCACATCCTGTACACGACCAACGGCGTCTACATCCCCGAGGGCCTGGCGCTGATCACGAACGCCCTCGCGATGATGGCGGACGAGTACCCCGGCACGTGGAACATCGCCGAGGACGTGAAGGAGTTGAGCGGGTTCAACGCCTACTGGGACTTCACGTTCCTCTGGGAAGTCCGGGGCGTGCTCACCCAGGGCAGCGACGGCGACCGCGACATGCCGACCATCGCCCGGAACGTCGCCGGGACATTCCAGCGCGTGATCTTCACCGACTCCCACGACTCGGCCGGCGACCTCAACGGCGGCGTCCGGCTGCCCACGGCGATCCACTCGGGCGACCCCGCGGGCTACTACGCCCGAAAACGCTCGACGCTCGGCGCGGCGCTCGTCCTGACCGCCCCGGGCACACCGATGCTCCTGCAGGGGCAGGAGATGCTGGAGACCAACCAGTTCAGCGACACGCTCGGCGTGGACTGGACCCGCACCAACAGCTTCGCCGGCATCGTCCGCCTCTACCGCGACCTCATCCGGCTGCGGCGCAACCTCGACGGCGTTTCGGAGGGCCTGCTGGGCGACAACTGCAGCACGTACCACGTGGACAACGCGAGCAAGCTGGTGGCCTATAGCCGGTGGGATTCCTCCGCCACCGACCGTTACACCGTGGTCGCCGCCAACTTCGCCAACGCGACGCGGTCGGGCTACCCCATCAATTTCCCCGCCGCGGGGACGTGGTACGTCCACTTCAACAGCGATTCGACGAACTACGCCGCCGACTACGGCCACGCGGGCAGCGTCGAGGTCGTCGCCGCGGGCACGCCGCCGTGGGGAACCATCACCATCGCGCCCTACAGCGTGCTGATCCTCTCCCAGGTGCCGCGGACGGGCATGCTCATCCGCGACACCGAGCCCGCCGACCGGCCGGCCGGCAATGACGACGGGATCCTCGACCCCGGCGAGACCATCCGCGAGACCATCGTGTTGTGGAACAATTCCCAGGCGGCCGCGACAAACGTCAGCGCCGCGCTCACCTCCCTGACGCCGGGCGTGACCATCCTGCAGGGCGCGTCGACCTATGCCGCCATGGCCCCCGACGCCGCGGCGACAAACGCCTCGGTTTTCGAGTACCGGCTCGACCCCGGCATGGCGTGCGGAAGCCTGGTCCAGTTCGAACTGGCGACGTCGTTCAACGGCCTGGCGCTGACCAGCGCCTTCGAGCACGTCATCGGGCAGATCGTGGACCTGGCGACGACGACCAACCTTTTCGAGAGCACGGACACGCCCAAGCAGATCGCCGATGCCTCGACCACGTACTCCGATCTGGCGATCAACGAGGCGGGCACCAACGTGGTCAGCGACGTCAACGTGCGGCTCCGGATCCACCACACGTACGACCGGGACCTGACGCTCGCGCTCCAGCACCCGGACGGCTCGGAGGTCCTGCTGGTCACCCGGCGCGGCGGCAGCGGCGACCACTTCGGCACCGGCACGTGCGGGTCCGCCACCTACACGGTCCTCGACCAGGGCGCGGCGCTGTCCATCAGCAACGGCAGCGCGCCGTTCGCCGGCGCGTACCGGCCGGAGAGCACGCTGGACGCCTTCAACGGCAAGGCGCTCAACGGCACATGGCGGCTCCGCATGCGCGACGCCTACTCCCGGAACATCGGCACGAACCTGTGCTGGTCGCTCGAGATCGCCTACGAGCAGCAGCGCTGCGAGTGCCAGGTCTTCAGCAACCGGCCGCCCGTCGCCATGGCGACGCAGGTCGTGCACGTCGGCTACGGACCGACCAACCTGGCGCTGACGGGGACCGATCCCGACGGGCAGGCGTTGAGCTTCCAGGCCGCCGGCAGCCCCTCGCACGGCAGCCTGTCGGCCGTGGACACCTCGACCTGGACGGCGCTGTACCTGCCCGTACACGGGTACACGGGCACGGACTCGTTTGAGTTCGTGGCGTCCGACGGGCTCACCAGCAGCCTCCCGGCGACCTTCCGGGTGGCGGTCCAGGCGCCGCCGGATGCCGACGCGGACGGGATGCCGGACGAGTGGGAAACCGCGCACTTCACCAACGCGACGGCCGGGTCGGCGGACGCGGACGCCGACGGCGACGGCATGTCGAACCTGGACGAGTACCGATGCAACACGAATCCCCACGACAGCAACTCCGTACTCCGGCTGGTCGGCCAGCCCTGGGCGGCGCAGGGCTACTCGCTGCGCTGGAGTTCCGTGGGCGGAACGCGGTACGGGGTGGAATACAGCCCCGGGATCACGAGCGGCTTCGCGTACATCGCGCGGCCGCTCGCGGAGGAGATGGACCCGTCCCCCAAGGGCGCGGCCACGAACCTATCCTTCACCGACGACTTCACGCTGACCCCGACGCCCGACGCCGGCGCGCCGCGGCTCTACCGCGTGCGCGTGCTGGACCGATAGCAGATTGGGAAAAAAGACTTGCACGCCGGCGGGTAGTAGTAATAATTACTAATAGCGCGTGCCGTCGCTCGATCGAAGACGCGGGAGGCCGGCCTGACCGATGAAGCAAAGAACGAGCTATAGAGTGCTTCTGGCGATAACGGGCCTTATCGCGGTCGGCCTGGGGACCGTCGGCGTCTTTGTCCCCCTGCTGCCGACGACGCCTTTCCTGCTGCTCGCGGCGGCCTGCTTCCTCCGCAGCTCCGACCGCCTGTACGCCTGGCTGATGCATCACCGGTGGTTCGGCGCGTATATCCGGAATTACCGGGAGCACCGCGCCATCACCCGGCGGGCCAAGGTCGTGACGCTGGCCCTGCTGTGGGGCGTCATCGGGTACTCCGCGGTCGCCGTGGCGACCGCGTGGTGGCTGCGGGCCCTGCTCGGGGCCGTCGCGGTGGGGGTCACCCTGCACCTGCTGGGCCTGAAGACCCTGGACCGTGACATGCTGGAGTCGTGCGCGGGGATCAACGAAAATGAATCGGCGGAGGCCTGATACGGCGTTCCAACGGGGAGGATAAAGCGTCATGGACAAAGCCAGGATAGCGCAAAAGGCGCCCTACGAGGTGAAGGCGGAAAAGGGCAAGACGTACTACTGGTGCTCGTGCGGCTTGAGCGCGAACCAGCCGTTCTGCTCGGGTGCGCACAAGGGCACCGCGTTTACGCCGGTGGCCTTCACGGCGGAAGAAAGCAAGCCGGTGTTCCTGTGCGGGTGCAAGCAGACGAAAAAACCGCCGTTCTGCGACGGCACGCACCGGAGCCTCGATTGACGGCGGGCGTCGGACTTATAAACAAACCAGAAGACAGACCAAGGGAGGAAAAGAGATGAGCGAGAATGGAAAATGCCCCGTAACCGGCCACACCCGGGGAACCATCACCGGCCACGGCACGTCGAACCGCGACTGGTGGCCGAACCAGCTGAACCTGGGCATCCTTCATCAGCATCCGCCGGCGTCCAACCCGATGGGACCGGACTTTGAGTACGCGAAGGAATTCAACAAGCTCGACCTGGCCGCCCTCAAGAAGGACCTGTACGCGCTGATGACCGAATCGAAGGACTGGTGGCCGGCCGACTGGGGCCACTACGGCGGGCTGTTCATCCGCATGGCCTGGCACAGCGCCGGCACCTACCGCACCGCGGACGGACGCGGCGGCGGCGGCACGGGCAACCAGCGGTTCCCGCCGGTAAACAGCTGGCCCGACAACGTCAACCTGGACAAGGCGCGCCGCCTGCTCTGGCCCATCAAGAAGAAATACGGGAACCGGATCTCCTGGGCCGACCTGATGATCCTCGCGGGCAACTGCGCCCTCGAATCCATGGGCTTCAAAACCTTCGGCTTCGGCGGCGGCCGCGCGGACATCTGGCAGCCCGAAGAGGACATCTACTGGGGGAAGGAAGACACCTGGCTGGGCGACAAGCGCTACAGCGGCGACCGCGAGCTGGAAAACCCGCTGGCCGCCGTGCAGATGGGCCTGATCTACGTCAACCCGGAAGGCCCGAACGGGAAGCCCGATCCCGTGGCCTCGGGCCGCGACGTCCGCGTGACCTTCGCCCGCATGGCCATGAACGACGAGGAAACCGTCGCGCTCGTCGCCGGCGGGCACACCTTCGGCAAGGCCCACGGCGCCGGCGACCCGAAACTGGTCGGGCCGGAGCCGGAAGGCGCCCCCCTCGAGCAGCAGGGCCTGGGCTGGCTCAACCGGCTCGGTACCGGCAAGGGCGTTCACACCACCAGCAGCGGCATCGAGGGCGCGTGGAAGCCCCACCCCACGAAATGGGATAACGGCTATTTCGACATGCTCTTCGGCTACGAGTGGGAGCTGGTCAAGAGCCCGTCCGGCGCCTGGCAGTGGCTGGCCAAGGACGTCAAGGAAGAGCACATGATTCCGGACGCCCACGACCCCTCGAAGAAGCACCGGCCCATGATGACCACGGCCGATCTGTCGCTGCGCTTCGACCCGATTTACGAGCCGATCGCGCGGCGCTTCCACAAGGACCCGAAGGCGTTCGCCGACGCGTTCGCGCGGGCCTGGTTCAAGCTGACCCACCGCGACATGGGTCCCAAGTGCCGCTACCTCGGCCCCGAAGTGCCGGCCGAAGACCTGATCTGGCAGGACCCGATCCCCGCGGTCGATCACCCGCTGGTGGACGCGAAGGACGTCGCCGGTCTCAAGGCGAAGATCATGGCCTCGGGCCTGTCGGTGGCGGAACTGGTCTCCGCGGCCTGGGCCTCGGCCTCCACGTTCCGCGGTTCGGACAAGCGCGGCGGCGCCAACGGCGCGCGCGTTCGCCTGGCCCCGCAAAAGGACTGGGCCGTCAACCAGCCGGCGCAGTTGGCCAAGGTGCTGAAGGCGCTCGAAGCCATCCGGAAGGAGTTCAACGGCGGCCGGAAGGACGGCAGGAAGGTCTCGCTGGCCGACCTCATCGTGTTGGCCGGTGGCGCGGCCGTCGAGGCGGCGGCCAAGGCCGCCGGGCACGCCGTGGAGGTGCCCTTCACGCCGGGCCGCATGGACGCCTCGCAGGAGCAGACCGACGTGGAATCCTTCTCGGTGCTGGAACCCCAGGCCGACGGGTTCCGCAATTACCTGAAGACGACCTACAGCGTGGAGGCCGAGCACCTGCTGGTGGACAAGGCGCAGTTGCTGACCTTGAGCGCGCCGGAGATGACCGTGCTGGTCGGCGGCCTGCGCGTGCTGGGCGCCAACGCGGTCGGCTCGAAGCACGGCGTGTTCACGAAGCGGGCCGGGACGCTGACCAACGACTTCTTCGTGAACCTGCTGGACATGGACACCGTGTGGAAGCCCGTGTCCGAGGCCCGGGAGGCGTTCGAGGGGCGCGACCGGAAGACGGGCGAACTGAAGTGGACGGCCACCCGGGTGGACCTGGTGTTCGGCGCCAACGCGCAGCTGCGCGCGCTGGCCGAGGTCTACGCGCAGGACGACGCAAAGCAGAAGTTCGTGCGGGACTTCGTCGCGGCCTGGGTCAAGGTCATGAACCTGGACCGCTTCGACCTCGCCTGATCGCGGCGAAAACAACGTCATGGGCTGCTGGCGGGGCCGAGCTTGAATCTTCAATGCCGGCTCGGTCATTCCGATGCTTGGACCGGGCAGGCTATGGCTCGATCACAGCCCCGGAGGGCGTGGTTGTCATCCTGAAAGGCGTGAGGGGTCTCCGGCTTGTTGGGCGGCGCAGAGATCCCTCGCTGCGCTCGGGATGACAGGCTTCTTTTTCTGTGTCCGATAGTCGCCTTTCCCTGTTCTCCAAGAATCCGCGTCATCCGTACTATCCGCGGTGGTCTTCCGCCTTTGCGTACATCCAGGAACTACGCGACCACTTCGGAATCCGGGTTTACGCACGGCACACCATCGCCGCGTGCGCCGCGAGGCATCCTGCAATCTCGACACGGACGGCTTATCGCTGGTGGTATTTCTAGTGACGTCCAGGAAGGACGACCACTTTCTATTTCGTGGCACTTGTGCGCCGAAAGGGACCGAAAAGAAAAGTGGTCGTCCTTCTTGGACGCCGCTCGAAAGTATTACCAGCGGTAGCCGGTCCTTGTCCACGTCGGATACGGGATACCTCGCGGCGCTGACGCGCCGCTCGGGACGTCCCCCCCGCAAGCGGCCCGCC